>JAQWPZ010000054.1 GCA_029245125.1 Rubripirellula sp. | reverse complement strand
TGGAGAAAGTGGGTTCGAGGTGAGCGACTGGTTTCCTCATCTTGGTCGCAGAGTCGATGACCTTTCGATCATTCGTTCGATGTGGACGACCGACGACAATCATGGGGCACAAGTGCAGTTTCATTCGGGCCGTCACATGTTGGATCCTCGGGTTCCAACGATCGGTGCGTGGGTCAATTGGGGGTTAGGGACCCTGAACGAAAACTTGCCTCAGTTTATCAGCATGGGGCCCCGCTTTTTTGACCGGCGGGATGGTCATTATCTGGGACCAGCTTACGATTCGGTTGGATTAAAGGTCGATCCAAGCAATCCGCTGGACTATGCCAAGCCGGTTGGTGATGTGACCGGAAAAGAACAACGTCTGGGGTTTGATCTGGTTGGAAGTCTCAATCGGCTTGCAGGTAAGTCCTATCCTCGTGATGCAGCACTCGAAGCGAGAATCAAATCGTACGAGTTGGCTTACCGGATGCAGACCGCTGTACCAGATGTGATTCGCTTTGATGGTGAAACCGAAGCGACTGAGAAACTGTACGGATTGGATCAGAAGGAAACCAAACCGTTTGGCCAGCAATTACTGGCGGCGCGACGGTTTGTCGAACAGGGAGTTCGGTTCATTCAGATCATGCATGGCGGAGGAGCCGCCGGTGCCTGGGATCAGCATTCCAACTTGAAGGCCAAGCACTCCGAATTGGCGATGCAGGTGGACCGGCCGATCGCTGGCTTACTGCAGGATTTGAAGCAGCGCGGATTGTTGGATGAAACTCTGGTTGTCTTTGCGACGGAATTTGGCCGCACGCCCGGTTCGCAAGGTGCCAATGGCCGTGACCACCACCCCTACGGTTTCAGTGTTTGGCTAGCCGGTGGCGGTGTCAAAGGTGGAATCGCCCATGGCTCCACCGATGAACTCGGATTCCATGCGACCGAATCGCCGCACTATGTCACCGATGTTCATGCAACGCTGCTGAATCAGCTGGGCCTTGATCGGCATCGGCTGCAGATTCCAGGTCACAAGCGCCTGGAACAAGATTTTGGCGAGGTGATTAGTGAGATTTTGGCCTGATCCCGGCTTGAACTAGGCTTCAATCAGGGTGATCTTGGGCCGAATTAGGGCGAAGTGCGTCGAGGATGCACCACGCGAGCCTGTTTAGTCCGTTTGGGAGTTGGTAGTCTGACGGGATTTCGGGACGAAATATCGTCATTTGCGGATCAAAATCAGCGTTGTGGCGGCGAAGTGTCAAACGCAGCTTGGCTTCGATGGCCTTCGCGAAACCTTTGGACGCCATTGTGGTTTCTAAAGAGTAGAATAAGCGGCGACTGCCTAGATGCTCTCTTGAATCGGAACCACGCTTGCCTGTCAGCGAATCGACCGCTCTACGATATCAGCAATCTGATCCAGATGTCCGGCTGATGCTGCGCGTGCGGGACGATGATGCAAGTGCGTTTGCGGAGCTAATGCGGCGTTACGAGGCCCGTTTGGTTCGTTTGATGCATACGATCGGCCCCCGGCACGATATGGCAGAGGATTTAGCCCAGGAAACGTTCATGCGGGTCTTTCGGGCTCGCAAAACCTACGAGCCCGGGGCAAAGTTCTCGACTTGGTTATTTACGATCGCCGGGAATGTTGCCCGCAACGCGATTCGTTCCATCGGCCGACGGCATGAAGTCAGTGAGGTCGATGCTCCACGATCGGAGGACGCGCCCAGCGGGCCTCAACTGTTGGCTGCCACCGCTTTGGAGGCCAGCGGCATGATGCCGGCTCGCTTGGTCGAGGGGGGTGAGCGGGCTGAGATCGTCAGGGCAGCGGTGGCGGCTTTAAGTGAACGGCAGCGAATGGCATTGATGCTGTCTCGCTTCGAAAATATGAGCTACCTGGAGATTGCCGAAACGATGGGGCTGACGACCAAGGCCGTTAAGTCACTGCTCAGTCGAGCACGAGTGAATCTCAAAGAAATTCTGCAGCCTTACATTCAAAGCGGACTGATCCCAAACGAAATTGATCATGTCGCGGTCGAGCCGACACGGGAGGTTGACTGATGACGACGGCTGAAAAATTGGCGGACAATGCCCCGCTGGACCCGGATGACGAACTGTTGGTCGCTTACTTGGATGGCGAGCTGTCGAGGCAGGATCAAGCGGAGCTCGAAGATCGCTTGATGACCGATGACGATTTGCGGTCGCGATTGCAGCAGTTGCAAACTGGTTGGGACTTACTTGACGCCCTGCCAGATCCGGAACCGAGTTTGAAGTTGGTTGAATCGACACTCGAGATGGTGGTTGACGATATCGTCAAACGCCAGCCCAGTCGAAAGTCGTTGCGACGATTTCGCTATCCCGTTTTGATCGGTTTGGCATGTGTGCTGGGAGTTGGCATGGTCGCGGCGGTTGCGTCGACGATTCGTCGAAACCATTATCGCCAACAGCTCAATGATTTAGCGATGGCCGAGTTCCTGGACGCCTATTCGTACGGTGCTGATTTGACGTTGATGCGTCAATTGACTGCGAATGCTGAGTGGTTAAACATGGTCTCGGCGGCTTCGGAGATCGGTGACATTGCCGTCATGGAGATTGCGAATGTAGGCGAGACGCCACTTGAGCAACGTGACGAGTTGATTCGTAACTTGCCGCCTGAAAAAGTTGATCAGCTCAATTCTCGCTGGGAGCGTTTCAAGCGGATGGATGAATCCAAGCGTGACCAGATGCGTCAAACCGCCGAGGCAGTGGCGGTCCAGCCAGATGCTGACACGTTGCTACAAACGATGCGGCAATATGCGATCTGGCGAGAAAACTTGCCCACGCAGCTTCGCGATGATGTGGAGCAGAGTGAGGGTTCCGCTCAGCGAGATGCGATCGAGTCCGCGATCGAGTACACACAAATCTCGGTTTCGAAGCGGTCGAGTTTAAAGTTAACGGATGATACGATCGAAGCCATTTATGTTGCTCTGCAGCAAATCCTTGAGCAGCGTATTCAGGAACTCGATCCCGAAACGCGAGCCTCTGTGGATCGCTTCAAAGGTGACGCGAATGCCGAAATGTTCATGCTTTCGCGAATCGTCTTTCGTGGCATGAGGTTTGGAGGATGGAGCTCACGTGGCTCGAGCGGTGGAGATGGCGTGGTTGAACGGCTCTCGCCACTACGAGAACAAGACGAGCTGCAAATGGTGCGTTGGGTATTGCCAGTGCGAGCGGTCGAAATTCTTGATTTGGTGGCTAACGGCGATCCCATCCTGGAATCGATTACGTTGAGAACTTGGACCGAGGAGACACTTCGTCGTAAGTGGCCGCGAAGGCGAGACGAAATTTCCGATCTTGAACGTTACCTGCTGATCTCTCAGGAAGATCGTGAGCGAATTGATTTGCTCCCGCCCGATCGGTTTCTCCGCGAACTCGGACGTGCGCCTGTGCCTCGTTAGGGGCGGTCACTCCGGGTTGGTCTCCAGCGTTTTTGGTGGATTGGGACACAGCAAGCGTTCGCATTTGTATGTCCAATCTTCGGTCATCCGATTTGAACAGGTGAATTGATACCGAGTTTCTCGAATCGCTCTTTTGGAAACATACAAAATGAAAGCTGCTTACATCCGTCAGACAGGGCCGCCCGATGTGATCGAGGTTGGTGAATTGGAGACGCCCTCCCCTGGCGAACATGAGTTGTTGATTCGAGTGCACGCAGCGGCGGTCAATCCAATCGATACCTACATTCGCAGCGGAGCGGTGCAATTTGAACTCCCACAGCCGTTCATACCTGGCAGTGATGCCGCGGGTGTCGTTGAGGCGGTTGGGGCCGGGGTTCAACGCTTCGCTGTTGGAGATCGAGTTTGGTGCACAAACCAAGGTTTATTGGGACGGCAGGGTACCTTCGCCGAACAGATCACGGTTGCCCAGCAATGGTGCTTTCCTTTGCCGGATGCTGTTCCCTTTGAGGATGCTGCCGCCTCCGCATTGGTCGGTGTCACGGCTCACCTCGGGTTGTATCGTGAGGCGCGGTTGGAGCGAGGAGAAACGATCCTAGTGATTGGCGGAAGTGGCGGCGTCGGTTCCATGGTGGTCCAAATGGCCAAGGCGACCGGTGCGAAGGTGATCGCAACCGCTGGCAACGAAGCGAAGTGCCAGCGAGTCCGAGACCTTGGTGCGGATGTTGTGATCAATTATCGCCAATCATCGATCGAGCAGACGGTCAGCCAAGTTGCTCCCGACGGCGTGAACGTTTTCTGGGAAACGCGGCGAGAGCCCGACTTTGATCTCGCTGTGGATTTGATGTCGTCGCGTGGTCGGATGGTCTTGATGGCCGGACGTGATGCCCGCCCCGAATTTCCGGTCGGGCCGTTCTACGTCAAGGAATGCTCCCTCCATGGCTTTGCAATGTTCAAAGCCACGCCGGCGGAAATGCTGACCGCTGCGGAGGAGATCAATCGCTGGTTGGCTACGGGGATGTTGCGTGCCACGATCGCTCATCGGTTGCCTTTGGACCAAGCTGGTGAGGCTCATCGATTGCAAGAACAGGCGACCTTGAATGGCAGTGCCGAGGTGGGTGGGAAAATTGTGGTTGTGCTTTCATAGATCAGTGACTCGATAGAGCCGGGTTCGTCGGTGACTCGGCCGTAATTGGTTGTGGCACGTCTGGTCGTGTCGCCAGTCCAGACTGCAACGCCCAGACTGCAGCGTCCAGTTAAGGCTCTGCGTAGGGCTCTTTTGCTGAGCGGAAAGCACCAAATCCTTCGTAAGTAGAGACTAGCAAACTCTTACGGAGCAGAGAGAATCAGTGCGGTTGCATTGCCATTGGAAGTGTGTGTGATCACTAGCACGTGATCACTGTCGAGCGTTGTTTCCTGATCGACGAATCGGACATCGGCTGAAGTCGTTTCAGTTCGAGCGGTAGGCGGAATTTTCCGGTGGCTGATCGCTAGTGCAGCGGTTGCCACATTCATCATGCCGGCGGCCGCGCCGGTGTGCCCAATAGCCGCCATGGTGGCGGTCACGGGGGAGTCGGGAACGGTTGCCAGCAGCGCTTCACGTTCTTGTTGGTCCATCACAGGGTCCCCCATTCCGTGACTGACTACCAACCCAATCTGTTGCGGCTCAACTTGCGCGTCGGCAAGCGCGGACCGAATTGCCAGCTCGATTGCCTGACGTGAACCACGCAGGTTGGGCTCATTGATGTCGGTTCGTCGTTTGCCTTGCCTCATGTTTTCGGAGGGGACGAACCGCGAAGCGTAGGAACGCACAATCGCTAATGGTTTTCCTTTTCGGGTGGTAACCTGTTCGGGAGTTTCCAAAACGACGGTGGCTGCTCCTTCCCCGCCAACGACGCCACGTGATTGGGGATCGAAGGGTCGCGAGCTTCGCTCTAGATCGTGGTAAACGTCGGCGATGGGAAGATCGCCCGAGTAGTTCATTCGGGTCGTATTGATTCGGGTCCCACAAGATCCGGCGAGCATGATGCTGGCAGGCCCTCGTTCTAGGCATGACGCCGATTCGATCAAGGCTGCAGGGCCGGAAACATCGCCCAGCACGATCGAGTTGTTGGGGCCTTGAGCATTGATCGAGATCCCGACATGACAGGCAGGCATGTTGGGTAAATATTTAAGCATCCACAGCGGCATCACATTTTTCATCACTGCATTCCCGAACAGTGAAGTATCGATTGCCCCGTCGCTGTCGGTGCAAGCACGCATCGCGTCTTCCATTTCAGCGGGCGGACCGTAAAACATTTCGGTACCAAAAACGGTGCCGATGGCAGCAGGGGTGAGTGGGCCTTCGGGAGATGCGGGGACCAGCGAATCCAAGCCAGCATGTTCGATCGCCAATTGCGAGGCGGCAAAGGCGATCTGGATTTCCCGGCTCATCACCTTCAATGCTTTTCGCGGCCGGACGTATTGTTTGGCGTTAAAGTCCGGCAGGGGACCGCCGATCCACAAACCGGCGGGCTGACTGTCCTCGGCCGGTTGGGGGCCGCCGTCGGTGCGATTCGCGAGCGAGGTGATTCCAGAACGCTTGTTCAGCAGCGACTGAAAAAATGCATCACCGCCAGTGCCAATCGACGACACGACACCAACGCCAGTGATGACAACATTGCATTGCGGCATGACAAGGCAGACTGAAAAATCGAAACCGATGAAAAGCCAGATTATGATTCGTGCTGTCGCCAATGGATAGGGCGACCCGTCGAATCAAGGGACCGGCGACCGCAATCGCCCCGGATTTTCCCTTTTGCCGGCAGTTTTGGCCATCCGATTTGCCTTGGTCGCGACTCAGTTGAGTGGCTTGTCGTAGATCCGGTGCACTTTGGTTCGCTGGGCACCGCCACGTTCGATTGTCCCACGTGATAATTGATTGCTTTCCAATACCCATGAAAATTCACCGACGCGGATTCCAAAGGCCACCGCATCGGGCAAGATTCTCGCCAAGGTGACCAGTCCCAGACCCCATTTTTGGTACTCCGGCAACACGTTTGTGCTGATCAAACGCAAGCGATCGATTTTCCGTTTCTGGGTGAGCAGCGTCAGCCAGCCAAGTGGCAGTAAGCGGCCATTGATTTTCTTGATCAGCTGGTTGAAGTCGAGCAAGCCAAATCCTGCCCCGACCGGCTTGCCATCAATTTCGGCGATACTCGTCAACTCAGGAACGATCAAATGTCGTAATCCTTTCCCTTGGTGATCTATCTCCTTCTCGCTCATGGGCACATAGCCCCAGGTTTGTTGCAGCGAAAGATTGTAGATCTCGAGAAAAGAGCGAACATCTTTGGCGAAGTTCTGGCGGTCGATTGGTCGGCACTTCACCTTGAAGCGTTTGGTTGCCTCATCAATGACGAACTGCAACTTCGGATCCAATTCGTCGAGGATATCGATGTGTGCGTCGTAACTGTAAAGGTCTTGGCTCTTGGTGAATCCGAAGCCTTCGATCAAGCGTCCGTAATAATCGCAGTTGTAGGGGATCATGTAGGTAGGTGGCGTGTCGAAGCCATCGACCAGCAGTCCGCACTCATAATTCAGGCTTGGGTGGACGGGCCCCCGTACATCGGTCATCCCGCGATCGGCCAGCCACTTGGCGGCCGAGGATAACATCTGGTCGCTGGCGGCTTGATCGTCCTCACATTCGTAGAACCCGAAGAAGCCTCGTTTTTCTTTGTGGAGTTGGTTGTGCGCATGATTGACGATGGCTAGCACTCGGCCAACGACTCGATCACCACGTCGGACCAAAAACGCCTGCGATTCAGCGTTGTCATAGAAAGGGTGGTATTTGAACCCCAGCATCTCTTTTCGGACCATCCACAGCGGCGGGACCCAATTGGGGTCCTCGCGATAGATCCGGCATTCCAGGTCTAAAAACTGTTTTTGGTCGCGACGACTGTCGACCGGGTGGCACTGCAAAGATGGACTCATGCTGTTCAGACTCATCGCAATCCGTAGGATAGTGTCGCTTACTCCCCAAGATCATAGAGAGATTACATGGGTGCGTCTAAGCCGATCGTTTTGCAGAGTGCTGCCAATCCGACGGTCCGCCATCTGGTTCGGATGCGTGACAATCGAGCCCGTCGCAAAGCGGGACGGGTGATTGTGGACGGATGGCGTGAGACGAGGCATGCGGTGGAAGCTGGTTTGCCGCTGCTGGGCCTGTATGTCGCCGAAACGGATGCCGACCCGCGTCAGAGCTCAGACCCGGCCACGCGGCAGATCTGCTGCGCTGCCGATTCCGCTGGGCAGCTCCACTGGGTCAGTGAGTCGATCATGCAGAAAATTGCCTACGGACAATCGCCCCGCGGAGTGGTGGCTGAACTCGAGCCGTGTGAGCAAGGATTGTCCGGTTTGCAACTGCCGGCCGATCCACTCGTGATGGTTCTCGATCGACTTGAAAAACCAGGCAACCTGGGGGCCGTATTTCGCTGCGCGGACGCCGTAGGGGTGGACGCTGTGTTGCTCTGTGAGTCGGGCGACCTTTGGAATCCCAACGCGATTCGCAGCAGCCAGGGTGCGGTGTTTCACGTCAAAAGTGCCAAGGGTTCTCAAGCGGAAATCGCGAAATGCCTCGAGAAACACGCGATTCGTCTGTTGGCAGCAAGGGTCGAGTCCTCGAAGCCACTTTGGCAAGCGTCGCTTCAGGGCGGCGTGGCGATCTTGCTGGGAAGCGAAGCGACCGGGCTGGGGGATCGCTGGCAGCGGGTGTCAGGAGAGCCGGTGGAGGGGATACAGATCCCGATGTCCGGATCGGTTGACAGCTTGAACGTCTCCGTTTCCGCAGCTGTGATTCTTTACGAGGCAACCCGGCAGCGTCGTCGGTCGATCGATTGATCGACCACTCGCTTAAGCTGTTTCCCCACAAAAGCTGGCGGGTTCCCCACAAAAGCTGACGGGCGATGTTTGCGAAGAGAATTGCGTGATTCGCTCCCTTCGTAGTCGATGAGTCATGATCGGAGCATCCGACTTGTTTGCGAAAGGAAACGATTTCGTCTGTTTCCAAACGACCGTCACAGGTTTGTGAACTGTCAGAATCGTTAATGTCTTCACGACTGTGATCCGATAACTCAAGCATCCGACGGTTCGGCGATGCCGGGCTGCCGTTGGTGGTGTACCAACGAGGGTATCCAATCGAATCATTCGGATGCAGGAACGCAGGATGCGAACGGGAACACGAATCTTGGCCAGTCGACGGGCGAGACGCGACATTCTTGCTGCGATTTTGCTTTTCTCATCGCCGGCATTTGCCGACCGGCCGGAGATTGGCAGCGGGCAAGTACTGCCACCACTGCCCCTGAGCGTGTCTCAGTCTGTCAGTGCGATCAAGCCAAATCCGTATTACCAGTCGGGTCATCCATCGAGCATTCCACCGGTTCAGCAGGCCTCTGGCACGAAACCACTCTCGACCCCGCGACTCAAGCCGGTCGGATCAGCGATCGGTTTGCGAGAGATCGGTCAAGCGAACAAGCAGCATGCTGGCAGTCGTGTCGTTGATGTCGAGGCGGCTAGATCACCTGCAATTCGCAACAATCCGCTGCTCCGATCGGTTCATCATCCGAACGCTGACTTGGTGCAAACAAAAGCCGTCCCTGCGATGGCAGACGCGGTAATTCCAGGTTTCTCACCGGTCTCAGCGGCCACAGTCGCAACCGTTCCACTCCCTGCGAACGTCGTTCCACCTGTCGTTGGTAGTCATCTGTCGTTGGTCCGACCGGCCCAGCATACCGCGACGAGCGCGGATACGTCAGGCACGGCGTCTTTCGCAGCCGGTAATCCACCGGTTGTCGTTGATGCTCGCGGTCGGCAGTCCACGCAGCCACTCGTTGCGAGTCCCGCAGCACTTACGCCCGTGCCAGTAGTTCCCGTGGCAGTAATTCCCGTGCCAGTCGAGCCTGTCATGGCGACGATCACGGAGCGGCTAGCCGATGCTGCGAACTCGCCTGAAGCGGCTCCGATTACTTTTCATTTTGGTGACAAGTCCACGAAGCCGATCGAAGAACATAAGCCGATCCAGCTTTCCTTCTCGGATAGCTCGGATAGCTCGGAGGAGAGATCAGCTCCAGTCATGCGTTCTTTGTCTTCAAAGCCGCAGAGCACGATGAGTCAGGACGGGACAGGCCAGCGTCCAGATGACACGAAGGGCATCGCTAAAGACGTTCAACCAGAAGAACCAAGGGTTGAGGAGCAGCCCGCACCTGCGATTGTTTCAACAAAGCCGGCGGCAAGAAAACACGTCGTGTCGACGCCACCGAGTGATTCAGCACCAGCGAGCGAAATTCCTGACCCGATCCGCGTATCGCAGAAAGTTGAGCTGCTGCAGGCAGACATGCCCAGAGTGGAGTTGCTTGCTGCACCGCTGCCGATCGAGCCGGCCACGCCGATCAAGCCGGCCACGCCGGAACCGGAAATCGCATCACGGACCCGCGTAGTGCTGCCTGAGTCACCTCTGACCCCGATCGACGTGGAGGCTTTGGAACAGCAGCCGAGCGAGATCGAGCCGGTGGTTGTCCAGCCACCCGCGGTGGCCGAGACATTGGTGGAAACCATCGTTCCGATGGTCGAAGAGGCGGACACTCCTCAAGCGGATCGCCCATATGCCGCGCCATTGGTGAGCCAACCATTGGAGACTCGGCCAAATGAGATCGAGTCGATGGTTGTCAAACCCGTGCTGCCGTTTGTAGAACTAACGCCGAATGAAGAACTAGCCTCGAAGACCGAACTTGCGCCGAGGGACGAACTAAAACTGGAGGGGGAGCTGCCGCTGATAGAAGCACTCTCGCCGACTGAAGGCCTGTCACGAGCAGCAGTTGAGTCACCTTCGCCGACATTCCTTTCAACTGACATCTTCACGCCGGTAATCGAGGATGTTGCAGTTGCTGAAGCGGATCGCGTCGCAGACGAATCGCTGAAGGATGAGAATGATGGATTTCAGCCAGTCGCGGTGCAACCGCTTGCAACGAGTGAGCCATCGGTGACGAGTGAGCCATTGGCGACGAGTGGGGAACAGCCAGGAGCATCCGAGGTGTCGTCTCGAAGCCTCGCCGGCTCCGAAGCGACCGAAACTCCTCTAGAGACAAAGGTTGGCAAACTCGCGGAAGGTCGAAATAAAAATCTCGGCGAGTGGATGCAGGGGCAGCAGCCTGATGCGAATGCTGAGGTCGTGTTGGCAAGTGAGGATCCCTCCGCGTTAACCGCTGACGACTCGCCTAATGAAAAAGTGGCCCAACAGAATGCTGCTCCAAAGGTCTTGAAGGTTGGCGAGGCCGTGCTTTCGATTGATCCACTCATGGAAAGCGGGTCTGATCGACCTCAGCAGCAGGGTGGCGGCGCGTTGCCTGACGGCGTTGAAGAATCGCGTGGCGAAAGCGTCGGCACGATCGCGGGCATTCAAGAAACTCGCCTGCCCGTTGCCGTGAAGCAATTACCGCTTGCCATTTCTAGAGTCGACTTCACTAAACAGGTCGAACCGAAATCAGCCGTGCAGGCTGTTAAGGCAATTGCCTTGGGCGACCAATCGGTTGCGAAGCCATTTTTTGTCGGTCCGCTAACTGAATTGTCGATGGAACGCGGTAAAGTCCGATCGCTAAAAGCTGGCGATTACATCGCTCGTTTTGAAATCGAGGACGAGAGTATCTGCCAGGTTCTGCGCGGCGGGCCCAACGAGTTGAAACTAATCGGCATTCAAAATGGGACGACGCGTGTTGTCGTGTACGCGGCTGTCAGCGGAACATCCGAAATTCAAACGCGTGGCTTCGAAATTCAAGTGAGTGAGCCAGGAACGCAATTCGCCACACCTTTGGCAGAGCAATGTAGTCGATTGAACCGATCCTTGAATCAAGCATTTCCAGATTGCCAAGTCAAGTTGAGTGTACACCGTAACTACCTCGTCGTGGGTGGCACGTGTGACAGCAATACGACAGCACGAGAGATTTTGCGGATGATCCGCAAGGCATGCCTGGTCCCGGTTCGGGACCAGCTTGTCATTCAGTAGAGACGCAAATCCTTTCACGTTTTCAAATCGGCGACGGTAAGTCGCATGAGTCAACGAGGTCCGATCATGAAGGTCTTTTCAAGCCACCGCGACTGCGGCGTTACACGCAGCAGCTTTGGTTGGAATCTTTGGGCGTTATGTGGTGTCATTGCAGTCACTGCACTCGCGAATACCGCACAAGCCCAAAGCCCATCGAAGTCGGCTGTGCAAAACGGATTGTTTTCACATGATGGTCAGGCTTACAAAGTGGTTGACGCCGCTTCGTATTTGTCGACCGGTGATAACACCGATACGGTCGCTCAAGTTGCTTACGGTAACTGCAACTCTTGCGGGACCAATTGCGGAGGTGCCTGTGGCCATTCGGGAGGATTCGGTCTGTTCTCCAACAGAGGTTGCAATCTGTCGGACGACGGCTGCAATAACTGCATGGCTGATCCATGTGGATCTTGTCGACCTTATTGGTATGCCGGTGTCGAGATGTTGTACATGGATCTTGACGGGGGAGACAATCGTTCCCTTGGCGACTTTTACAAGAAGGGATTCTGCCGCGAATACGCTGGTCGATTCACATTTGGTTGCGTTCAAGACTGTCTGCGAGGTTGCGAGATCAGCTTCACCGGGCCGTTCAAGTGGGACACAAGTGCTTCGGTAAGCGATCCCGGCTTTGGAATCAACTCACTGATTGATCCCGTTCTTCCACTGCTACCAGGCGATTTTACCGCTTTCAGTAACGCTGATTTTCAAAGCGAGACTTATCAGGCGGAATACTGGAGCGGTGAAGTGAACCGGACGTTTGTGTCGGGCGATATGGCAAAGCTTTTGTTCGGTTTCCGCTACATCGATTACAGCGAAGACTTTCAGTTCTTCAGCCAAAATGCGAGTGAGACAGGTCTTGTCCGGAGCCAAGTTGAAAATCAAATGTACGGACTCCAACTCGGACTCGATTTGCTCTATCCAATCTGCCGCCGCGGCTACACTGATTTCCGCGGACGCTTTGTGGGTTTCGTCGATTCAGTCGACTCGAATTTCTCGGCTGAAAATAACGGTTCGAGTGTCGTCTTGAATTTGGACGACAGCACCGAGTTGGCTGGTCTGATTGAGCTTGGTGCCGGTTTCCGCTACCGACTTGGTAATTGGTCGCTGCGAGCAGGGGGTGAGTTTTGGTACTTTGCCAATGTCGCAACCGCGCCCGGCAACTTCAATCGACAAATCAGTCAGACCAGCGGTAACCTTACCGATGGCGGGACCAATTTTTACATGCTCGGTTTGTCCCTCGGTGCCCAGTTGCAGTACTAAGCTTGTTCCGAGTCCGATTCGGGGTGCAAGCCAGTCGGGACGGTTTCGGCGGGGCGCGAGACGCGGTTTGTAACCGCCGCGTCCTGCGTGGCTGTGATTTGCGTGGCTGTGATTTGCGTGATCGGAGGGTGGCGGCGGAATTCAAACCACCGCTGCTCGCGTCCGCATCACGAGTCCTTTTGTTTCGCCTTCGTTGCTTGTTTGCGAAGCAACCATTTCTTCACACTGTTGCCGGCCTGTTGGCTCAGTGGTTTTTCTTCGGGTTTCGAAATGGTGTTTTCGGTGATTCGTGTCAGGGCCCGCACGACATTGAAGTCGCAGTGGTGACACATCACAGGTGGTTCGGTGATCTCTTTTTTGCACCGTGGGCAAAAGTATTCAATCGTCGGACGCATCGCAGCTTCAAACAGTCCGCCGACATCACTGGCGCGGAAGTAAGCCGAATCGTCTTTCCGTAAAATACTTTCCGGGCGGACTTCACCGTTGCGCACAAGTCCCAACAGGTCAGTGGGGCTTAGAGGCCCAACATCATTTGAGTCACCGTCGCTTTGGATAAACCACTGGGTCACGATTCCCCTCGTTGGATCGAAAACCAATCATCAAAACGTCTGCTAAATCGCTTCGATATGGAGGCTGCGTCGACGTCGTTCTTGCCGCCGGACATCATCAATCAGTCCCGCCACTTCCTTGACATCGGCGATTCCTATCATAGCCAAAGTTGGGTGGGTGCGGTCGCTTCCGGTCAAAACAATCTTACCGACCCCGAAAATACGTTGGACTGGGCCCTGGGTAAAACTGACATCATCCAGGTCGATCACTTCGATGCGGTCTGTTTTGCGGGTCAAAATACCAACTTGATGGATGAATCGCTGAGAGGTCAATTGGTAATGGACTCCCATTCGACGCCACGCGTAGACCAAACCACCGATCACCCAAATGATGGGGATCGCGATCAGGGCCAACGGCGACAAGAAGAGCGATGCTGCCATTAGCCCGATGCTGACCAGACCGATCAGAATCCAAGTTCCGACCATCGCTTTTCCACTGTATCCGCCGGTCCAAAGCTCTTCTTCCGGGTCGTAGTCATCGACCCCTGCTTGCTTCGCCTCGATGCCGTCACGAAACTTCTGGGCTGCAGTGGAGTTGCCCATTACCGGGCTTTCGTCTGACGCGGGGGGGCGTTGATCATTGGGTTGGTCGGTCGACACTGCGCAACTCCTCGCTTGATTTGAAAAGTGGTTTAAACCGAGTGACGAAGATCATTCACCCCCAGCAAACCTGACCCATCATCGGATACCATCCGTTGTTAGGCTACCATGGATACGAGATAATCGGCACCGCGGACGAAGAACGGCGTTTTGAATGACCGTCTCATGCCCAAGGCCCCGCTCGCTGATCTGCCTGGCGTTGCTGCACCTAGGCGGATCGGTTGTGAAGCCGCCTCTTTCAGCGAATACTACACCGTTCAGCGAATACGACACCGCACCCGAGCTTTAATATATCGCGTCGCCGATGGCCCGTCACTTGTTAGGTGAACCATGCGTTGCCCTTACTGCCATGTTGATAATGACCGCGTGCTAGACACGCGAGCGGCGGAGGGTGGGTACATGGTCCGCCGTAAAAGGATTTGCAACAGCTGTCAGCGACGGTTTGCGACCGCCGAAAAGATTGAAAAACTAAGCGTTCGCTTGGTAAAAAGTGATCAGACACGCGAGCCGCTGGATCGTGAGAAAATTCGGCGGGGCATCGAGCGAGCCTGCTCGAAACGCTCAATTGCCAGTTCCACGATTGAACGTGTGGTTCAGGAGATTGAGGCGGACATTTACGCAAATTTTGATTCTGAGGTGACTTCTGCCCAGGTGGGAGACATCGTCTTGCGACACTTAGCCAAGCTTGACGAGGTTGCCTACATTCGATTTGCGAGCGTTTACCGAGAATTTGATGACGCGCAGGACTTCATACGCGCGATTACCAAGATCATTGGCCCGAAAGTCACCTCTCCGAGCTAGCGGATTTCGAGTTTTTTATCGCGTTTTGTTTGAAACGTAACCCTTTTTCGCTTTCCGTGGGCGGGCCCCGCCAATCTGGCATTGCTCCCTTTCCGGGTTTCTAACTACCAGTGGATCGGCTGGGCGGCCTGCACTGGTCGATTTCTGCTATCGCCTGTTTTTGATCCCAAGATGGAGCTGCGCCATGAATGAACGCTCGCATTTCCGCGTTTTGATCGTGATTCCCTTTTTGATGCTGGGTTTTGCGTGGATACAGAGCTCAACTTGCCACGCCCAAGCGAATAAACAGCGTGGAGCGACCGTTGGTGGCCTGATTGGTGCCGCTGTCGGCGGATTGATCGGCGACAACAACGGAGAAGCCGGCGCGGGGGCAGCGATTGGAGGTGTGGTGGGAGCCGTCACCGGTGGCGTACTAGGCGACGTGACTGACAAAGAACAGCAAGCCTATCAACAGCAGCGGTTTTATCAGCAACAGCAAGCCAGCGTGATCCGTCAACAATCGGCTGTCTCGGTGAGTGATGTTGCAGCGATGGCTCGGAGCGGGCTGAGTGATCAAGTGATCATCAACCAAATTCAAATCCGCGGCGTGCAAAAATCACTCCAAGTACCTGACATCATCTCGCTTCACCAACAGGGTGTCCCGGAGAACGTGATTACGGTCATGCAACGCACGCCTGTCGGAACACCCACAAACCAACCCGTCAGAGTGCAGCCACGCGTCACTCGACCGATCACACCGGTGATTGTCGAAGAGCATTATTTTGTTCCCCACTATCCACCACCCCGCTATCACTACCGCGTCACACCTCGGCATCATTACCAAAGTGGATTTCATTTCCGTTTTGGTCATTGACCGCAGCAAGAATTGGTTCGAGCATCGCCTGTGATCACGTTCCCGCTGCCGCGACGGGTTGAGGTGTGTTCTGTAAATCCGGCAACCAAGCATCTAACTATCGGTGAAGCTGGATGCCGGTTCACGGATGAGCAACCTTCTGCTTCGCGTTGGCTGATCACTTCTCGGTCAACGCTTGTTGGTACTTTTCGATTTGCTCATGCAGATGCCATTGGTCTGGATCGTCCAGTAGGCAACTCTGTTCGATTTGCAGCGCTTCCTGCTTTCGCCCCAGCAAGAAAAGTAATTCAGCCAGCGTGTCACGATAGATCGCGCTCTCTGGTTCGGCGGTCACGGCAATGGTTGACAATTTCAGAGCATCATCGAGACGCCTTTCGTTCATTGCCGCAACCCACGCCAAGTTGTTCGCACTCATCGCATCGAACGGAAACTTCGCGGAGTATTCGATGCCTAGGTCAATGAGTTGATCGAGTGCGAGATTGGCCGCTTCAGGCATCCCTGCCTCCCGCATGGCGGGCAGCAAGCGCTCAGCAAAATCGATGTCCAACGGATCGATGCGCATGATCAGGTTCAGGCGGCGAGTTGCTGCCGGTTCGTCACCGCGATCCACCGCGGCCTCCAGAGCCCAGCGGTGCACGTACATCGGCAATGTAATGTAAGCGCTAGCTCGGAAGTCGACAGATTCGATAACGCCGCTAATCGCCAAGTCGAACCAATGAGCTGCCTCGCTTGGGGCGGTTTTGGACGCCAGTGTGCTGTAGCGTCGAGCAACATCGTAGAGGGAACCGTTTTCAGGATCACCCAATGCAACGATCGGTAGCATTGTTTTGTAGGCTTGGATTGCCAGCGACGTCGAACCTTGTTCACTGAGGTATTCGGCGATTAGAGATCGAGTCGCGATCGAGGGTGTGCAGAGAGAGAGCTGGATTTCCCGTTCCAGTTCCGCGGTCAACTGTTCATCACCCGATCGTCTGGCAGTTGTCCAAAGGCCAATCAAAGCCTTGCCGGCCAAGCCGGAATCGTCCGCCGTGGCGAATCGATTTTGACGCCTGCCCTGACGAGCGATTTGATCGTAAACAGCCTGGAACAATTCTTCAGCGGCCCGGATGCGACCGCCATTCAGCTCTTGCTCGGCCAACATCAAGAGAGCTTTGGAGTCACCCCGGGTAGCGAGTTGACGCAAGGTTGCCGTCGCTAATTCAGACTCGCCGTGGCGAGCAAACAATTGCACGATGTTCAAATTCGCAAGATATCTTTGTCGGGTCCGCGTCAGACCTCGCTGGGATCTGGTTTGGTTATTCGTCAGGAAATCAAATAGCTGCTCGAAATCCTGTTGGCGGTCAAAGCCACTCGGGATTTCTCCATTCATCAATTGATATGCCGCTTGGAAACGCTCGCGATTCGCTTGGTCGGGCAGTATTTGAGTCAATCCCTGAATCACTGCATCCAGCGTTGCGAGGTCGGCATCGGGAAGGGTGCGGGCGATCGTCTGCAGGCTGATCCTTGAGATGCTGCGATCACTCTCCAAAACCGCAAATTCCAAAATCCAATCTTTGCGACGTGTTTTCGTAAGCGTCAGCAGCAAGAATTCTCTCAGACGGTAGTTGCCCAACATGACCGGGCTCTTACTCACCTGATCGCAAATTTCCCAGGCTGCATCGTGTCGGCCGATCGACACCAGCACCTCCAGCATGGAAAACAAATTTTGGGCTTCTTCTACCACGCTCTTCGAGCCAGAAGCTTGTTGTTTGTCGATGGCGCGTTCGATCCACTCCTGCAGATCGAGGTCGAGACGTTCGAGTGGGTAACCCAAGGCTTCCAGTGCCTCGCGTGGACGGGCCGCCGCCATCGCAATATTGGCGGCATCATCACGGTTTATCTGGGTCGCGATCTTCAGTGCTTCGTCGATAAAGCCATGACTGGCGAGA
>JAQWPZ010000041.1 GCA_029245125.1 Rubripirellula sp. | reverse complement strand
CTTTGTTCTCCGTTGCAGCAAACCCAAATTCATCGGTTGCTCCATATGCCATGCCACCCTTCACTCCGCCGCCCGCCAGCCACATTGAAAAGCCATGATGGTTGTGATCCAGACCGTTACCATTTTCGGCGACCGGCGTTCGTCCAAATTCGCCACCCCAAACAATCAGCGTGTCCTTGAACAAGCCGCGTTGCTTGAGATCATTGATCAACGCGGCCACCGGTTGATCGACATTCTTGGCCTTGCTGGCATGTGACTTGATGTCACCATGATCGTCCCACGGCTGTCCGTTGCCGTAGTAGACCTGGACCATTCGCACACCATTTTCCACCAACCGCCTGGCTGCCAAACAGCCGTTGGCGAATTGGCCAGAGCCATAAGCTTCACGCGTTTGCTTGGTTTCGCGACTCAAGTCAAAAACTTCTTGAGCTTCAGATTGCATTCGGAAAGCCATCTCGAGCGATTCAATCCTCGCTTCGAGTCGATTGTCGGCCCCACCCCGTTCGGCAAGATGCAATTGATTCATCTTGGTCAATAAATCGAGCTGCTCTCGCTGTGCCGGCTTCGTCAAGTATGAATTGCTGATGTGTTCGATCACCTTCTTTGGATCGACACTCTTGGCGTGATTGATGTGCGTACCCTGATAGACACCCGGCAGAAAGCTGTTGCTCCACAACTGCGGACCGACCACGGGCTTGCCGGGGCACAACACCACAAACCCGGGCAGATTCTGATTTTCGGTGCCCAATCCATACAGAAGCCATGATCCCATCGCCGGCCGAGTCGGCTGCGTTTCACCACTGTTCATCATCAGCAACGATGGTTCGTGGTTGGGGATATTGGTATGCATGGAACGGATGACGCAGATGTCATCGATGCAGCCACCAACTTTGGGAAACAGATCACTCACCTCCAAACCCGATTCCCCATACTTCCGAAACTTGAAAGGTGACTGCAACAGGCCACCGGTCTTTCGCTCGGTTTTCAGATCGGCAGAGGGAGGGCGTTGACCGTTGTACTTCGCCAGTGCCGGCTTGGGGTCAAACGTGTCAACCTGTGAAGGCCCACCATTCATGAACAGGTGAATGATGTGCTTGGCACGGGGCGCGAAATGGGTCGGCTTAGGGGCGAGGACACCTGCTTTGCTGGAATTACCCTCGTTACCCTGGGCAGGATCAGCGGCAGCAAGTGTGCCGTCTTGGGCTAAGATCCCTGCCAGCCCGAGCACACCCATTCCCGTTCCCATCCGCTGAAGCGAATCGCGGCGACTTAGACCGTACTGTGATGAATTGGCGTTCATGCAATTTCAAGTTCGCGTCGTGTTTCGATACCAGTTTTCTGACTCGTGTTTCTCACCGCCTGCGTTCATGCACTGAACACAAACGCTGTCAAAACAATTCGCTCAATCAACGTACATCAATTCGTTGCTACCAAGCAGGACCTGAGCATAGCTCTCCCAGCGGGTCAATTGATTGTCAGGATCATGCGTTCCTTGCAGATAGCCCAATCCCAATCTCGATTCGGCGTCGGATGCCGCTCGTCCGTAGGCAAGCTGGAAGGCGAGTTCAATGCGATCGCCATCGTTGTCGGGAGCCTCTTGGTGCAGCCGCGCCGCAAACGCTTTTGCCTGCTTGATCATGAATGGACTGTTCAGGACAAACAACTGCTGCTGCGGGACAGTTGTCTCGGTTCGTTTGGAACTGGTGATGTTGGCGTCAGGAAAATCGAACAACCGCAGTAGATCATCGAGTTGATGTCGGCTGATCTTCGCATAAACCGTTCTTCGAACATTGTTCTGGTCTGACAAATTGGTGGATGGGCCGCCGAAGGTTCGATCGAGCGTTCCTGCAACATTCAGCAACGTATCCCGCCATGATTCAATATCCAACCGCCGGCGGTTGACTTGCCACAAGTAGCGGTTATCAGCGTCGATGTCTGCATTCTCCTGATTCCAATCCGAACTCAGACGATAAGTCGTCGAGAGCATGATTTCGCGATGCAATGTCTTGATCGACCAACCACTTTCAATGAACCGAGCTGCCAGATAATCCAACAACTCTGGGTGCGTGGGTGCTTCGCCAAGCTTGCCAAAATTACTCGGCGTCGCGACGATGCCTCGACCGAAATGGTGCTGCCAAACCCGATTCACCATGACCCTTGCCGTCAGCGGATTATCGGGATCAGCGATCGCATCGGCCAATTCACGTCGACCACTCCCCGAGCTGTAGTTCTCGCGATTTTCCCCGGCGAGAACTCGCAAAAAGCGACGTGGCGCAACTTCGCGTTGACGAGCCGGATTGCCACGGACAAAGACTTTCATGTCTGCCGGCCGACTCTCGGTGTATGAATGGGCGATTGCATACATCGGCGGCGCATCCCGCTTGGTGGACTCCACTTCGGCCCGCAGCTTGAGCAAATCGTTGCGTTGCTGCCCCTCCAAGAATCTTTCCAGTTCCTTATCGGGAACCGCAAACGGGCCATCTTTGCCGAGCACAAAACGCAACAGCGGTTCGGAGGTAGGCGTTTCCGTATAAACGCTGAACTGCACGCTGGCTTGATCGCCGCAGCCGCCTTGGTCTGACCCGCTGTTGTCGAGTCCGCCAATGGCTTCAAACCGTTCGTAACCAGCCGGTAAGTCAAAAGTGATCGTCGAGGTTGCGTGGACTCCGATTCCTTCAGGGTATTCCTTGCCGCCAACGCGAATCGGTTTTCCGTGGAAGTTCGTATTCACGCGGATACCCGAATCACCTTCGTGTTTCGCCCACTTCAATTCGGTCAGTTTCAGCTCCCCCTGCTCCCCAATGATCCTCGGCGCAATCCAGTCCGCATGATCACAACTGCGTCCGTTTCCTCCGTCACTGACCACGAGAATGAGTTGTTTGGCGCCGCGAATGTTTGCCTTGATGTTTGCGGTCGGTCGAGATTTTGTCACCAGTGGCGTAACGAATCGAGGGCTCCCGGCCGTGTGCTTCACGATGGCATTGTCGAACTGTTCATCAGTGATGCCGTCACGAATACGAATGTCGCGTTGCACGCGAGCCTGAAACGCTGCGGCAATGCGGTCAACCTTTTCAGGGACTGTAACCACGTTCGAATGCTCTGGCTTGTCGGGAACCTTCTTTGCCTCATCCGAAGCCTGCTCTGCTTGGTCCAAAGCAAACCATTCGGCAAGTGCCGGAATCTTGTCTTGCTGTTGCGAATCGAGAAATGCGTCCCACCGTTTCAGAAAAAAAGGATTCAATCCTTCCGCTTCAGCAAATTCGGCTTCCTTGACTGATTCGCCACGTCGTCTGGCAGCCCGGATTTTCCAAACGGCTCGCATGTAGCTGGCAATCTGATCAACCTTGGATTCTGCTGCGGACGTCTTGACGTTGGCGAGGAACTTCTTGATCTCCTCTTCCGCCTGCTTAATCTGCTTCTGCCCTTCGTTATAGGCACTGATGTCCTCTGCGGTACAAAGGGAAGCGTTGTGCAGTTTCGAACTGCTAAAAATGCCGGCCAGCGAATAATAATCTTGAGTGGGGATCGGATCGAACTTGTGGTCATGACAACGAGCACAAGAAACCGTCAGGCCCAAAAATCCGCGGGATAGCGTGTCCACACGATCATCCAGCTCATCGGCTACAGCTTTGGCTTTATCACTATTTTTGTAGTACTGCGCCCCGAGTCCGAAGAATCCGAGTGCGATCAAGTGATCGTAGTTTTCCGTGAATTCCGGGTTCCCTGCTGATCCCGGACCAATCAGATCGCCAGCGATCTGGAGACGAACGAATTGATCATAGGGCAAGTCTCGATTGAAAGCGTCGATTACCCAATCTCGATATCGGTATCCGCTTGAGTTGGCTCGCACGGCGAATGTGTGCGCTTGATCTTCAGCGTAACGAGCAACGTCGAGCCAATATCGGCCCCATCGCTCACCGTAATGTTTTGACTCAAGCAATCGATCGACGACCGCTTCAAAGGCGTTCGGTGAATCGTCGGTTAAGAACGCCTCCACTTGCTTCGGTGTTGGCGGCAAACCGATCAAGTCGAAGGTCGCTCGCCGAATCAGCGTGCGTTTGCTGGTCGTGGAAACAGGTACCAAGCCAAGTTCTTCCATCTTGGCCAACGTAAAGAAATCGATTTCAGCTGACGGCCAATCAACTTGCTTGACGACGGGTATCTCTGGTCTTTGCACCGGTTGAAATGACCAGAATTCACGTGCCGCCTCGAAGTCGATTTCGGCACCTGCGATTTCCTCAGCATTATGCAGATTAGGCTCCCGCGGATCGGGTGCCCCCATTTCAATCCACTTTACGAAATCCGCGATAACCGAATCGGGCAGTTTGCCCTGCGGCGGCATCTCAAAGTCTTCGTACTTCAATGCGGCCAGCAGGAGACTCTCCTCGGTGTTCCCTGCCACAACCGCGGGACCCGAATCGCCACCTCTTCGGGCCGCAGCTTTGGAATCAAGTCGCAACCCACCCTTCAAATTTTTTGCTTCCGATCCGTGACACTCCATGCAATGCTCCACCAACACCGGGCGGATCTTCGCCTCGAAGAACTCAACCGACTCTGAATCGAGATTCGGCTTGTTCGCTTGGGCTTCCTCGGCTGGGAGCGATCCGACGGCCGGGAAGTATGCCATAACGATCAGACAGATCGCCCGAAAAAACCGGACGGTTTTTGACGTCATGAGGGACAGATATCTGGGAGGAAGGGTATTCGGCCGACAACGTCGAACCAGGCGGGAAAGTCGGCTCTGGCGGTGATCCAAAACAAGACAACGACCGAGCTCAACTTATTTTAGCAGCCTTGTCGAGATATTTTCGACCCAATCGCCAAGCAGGGCGTTTGGCCGATCCCAGCCGATGGCATTCACCCAATAAAACACGGGAAAAACGCATTTTCACGCGGTGTAATTCCAGCCGAGGCAGCGTCTCCTGCACCATGCCCCGACTCGTCACCAGCCCGACTCGTCACCACCGTCACTCGCCACCGCGAATGCTAAGCGGCGAATGCGAATACGAAGCGGCGAATGTTGAGCCTAACGCTGTGAGCCTTGAGTTGTTTCTCACCCCTCAAGGCTCACAACTTCCTCCTCAAGACTCAGGATTCACCCCTCAAGGCTCGCCCCTGATCGAGATCGAGATAGAGCCGTGCGTTGGCGTTCTTTGCCAAATCACGGAGTGTTTCAAGCTCAGCCAATCGCAGCAGCGCGGGGTGTCCTTCCAATACATCGGCTGTCTTCGCTCGTTGCTCATAGGCTTGGGTTTCCGCGTCCACCTTCGCTCGCAGCGATTCGGCTTCCACCTCATCCCGCAATCGAAGTGCTTCTGCGTCCGCTTCTGAATCTCGCCGCGTGATCTCCGCTCGTGATTCAGACTCGATCTGCTCGACTTCCGCCCGCGTTCGAGCCTCCACCAACTGCGCTTGGCTTTGTCGCTCCGCCGCCAACACTCGATTCATGATCTCCTGCAGATTCCCTGGGAAGATCAGGTCTTTCACGTCGGCTCGACGAATCGAAACCCCATATCCATCCGCTGATCCCGTGACGTCTGACAGAATATCTTCACTCAATCGATTTCGGTTGGTGAGAATTTCTTCCAGATCCATCGACGCCAGCGAACGGCGTGCCGCCAATTGCACATCGCTATAGAGTCGATCTTCGAACTGGTCCACTGTGTGGATCGCAGCCTGTGGATCGGTGACGCGAAACTGCACCAGAATGCTGACCCGAATCGCGACCTTGTCGGCCGTGAGAATTTCCTGACCCTTAATCGTCAATTCACGTTCACGGATATCAACCAGCATGCACTCAACCGTTGGCAACTTTTTGAACCACTGCTTTCGCGGTGGGATCTGATAGCGACCAGCTTCGAGCACCTTGGTCAGCTTGCCGTCTTGGTAGTACAAGCCACGGTGCGTGTCTTTGATAATAAATTCTTGTTCGGCACCTGTAATCATCATCGTGCACCCCCTTTCGATGCGTGCGTTGAGCGAGTGAGTGTTGTAAGGAGCCTCGGAGCGGAGCCGATGTGGAGAACGAGCCTTCAGATCTGGCAATTCTGAGCGTTCATTCCGAGAGGTGATCGCAGGAACCATTTGGCCGCTCGCTCCTGACGCCGCCGAGGCAAGTAACCCGTCCAGGAATCGAACCTGGTCCGACAGTTTCGAAGACTGTCATGCTGTCCAGCACACCCACGAGTCATGTTGATAGGAGAGTTTCGAATTGGATGATTAGGCGTGGGCATCTTGATGCCCTACGGTTTCGCAAGGCTTGAGATATCTCGAGCCTTGAATCGTCGTTCCCAATGCAAGCGTGCATCTATCTGCATCTGTAGACGCGAAGCTCCATTCTGGGTTCACCAAAAATCTGCCGCTCACTTCAGGAAAATTCTCAAAGCGATGAATCAACTTCCGGCCAGCGGGGAGGCTTTTCGCAAGTTCCCCAGCCGGTATTCGCAAGGAACCCGGTATTCGCAAGGAACCCGGTATTCGCAAGGAAGCCGGTATTCGCGACAAACCTCAGCGGCATCGATTCCAATACCCAGCTCGCATTTACCGGCACACTCTGACGGTTGCGTAAACTTTTCTAGGCCTGCAGCCGGTTTTCGCAGTGACTCTCACAAAATCAGGTTCGGGATAGTTGGATTATGCCGAAGCCAATGATTGAAACCATCGCGTGGAGAGAAGCATCCTTGCCGAACATTACAGCCATATCGACAACTCTCTGCTGTCTGCTGATGGCTGGATGTACCCTGGGGCCTCGGCAAATTCCGAAAGAACGGCTGGAATATAACCAAGCGGTTCAAAAGTCCTTTCGCGAAGAGATGCTATTGAACCTGGTGCGTTTACGATACCGCGAAACACCAGAGTTCCTTTCCGTCGGCGGGATCGCAGCCCAATACACCTTTGACGGACGCGCGAGCGGAAGCCTGGCTTTGCCCGATGGCGGCACCAAAGTCGGTGGCTTAAGCGGTGGTGTTTCGCGAACGGAACGACCAACGATCAGCTATGTCCCCGCCCGAGGCGAAGCCTTTCAGAAAGGGTTGCTGGCTCCAATTGACCTGGAATCGCTTGAGCTACTGGGGCGAACGGGATGGAGTTGGGAACGCATCCTGCGGACGACTGTTCAGTACATGAACCAAGTCGATAACGCCACTAGCGCCGGAGGCCCGACACCGGAACTAAAACCAGACTTTGAGGAGTTTCGGTACGTTGCACAAGTCATGCGGCAACTCCAAATCCAACGGGCCATCGAACTTTCCACTGCGGATCGTGAAGGGACTCCCAAGCCGGTCTTATTGACCCGGGATCAGCTGGATGGCGACTTCGCGATCAACGCCATCAAAGAGGGATTCGCGATCAAGGAAACAGAGGAAGGAATCTCCCTCGTCAAGAAGGAGTCATACCTCGCCTTCGTCATTCACCCGAAAGCAAAACTGTCGGGTGAACTGCAAGAGCTCGCCGAGATCCTTGATCTTAATGTTGACTACGACTCGCCAAAGCCAGCTGTCTATCCCGTGGAATCTGCCAAAGAAGGGTGGATCCAATCGACCTTTGCCGACGCAACAGGTTTTCAAACGGCGCTCAACATCCCATGTGCGGATGAGATTGGGATAGCGCCGATTCACCTAGACGATCAAGTCAACGAGATGCTGCGTGATGACATCGTGGTGAGCACGCGATCTTTGCTTGAAGTCATGTACTATTTGTCGCACGGCGTGAATGTTCCCGCCGAACATCAATCCCAGGGACTCGTCACACTGACGACGGACCAGAACGGTGCAGCATTCGACTGGAGCGAAATGATGCATGATCTCTTCACGGTCCGTGCCTGCAAGCATTACCCACAGCACGCGTCGGTCGCTGTGCAGCACCGCGACTACTGGTTCTACATTGACGAGCGAGATCAAGATTCTCTATCGACCTACACTTTGCTGGTCGAATTGTTTGGCATCGAAGTGCGTGCCGGGGGAGGAGGCGGGTTCCTCTACACGCTTGGGATTTGAACCGGGCGGCGATCACGGGCTACCCCATCAAGACAAAAGCAACCATGCGTGTAATGCCCGCATGGCAAGGGCAGCGTCAATTCTCGCTGCTCAATTCCTGGGTCGCTTCAGCTTTAATCGTCTTGAACGCTTCGTCTTCCGGCTTTAGCAGCAACCCTCTGTCGGCATAAACCAGAGCTTTCTTGGGACGGCCGTTATCCAAGCAGGCTTGGGCGGTTTTACGTAACAACCAGACCTTTCCGGGTGTTGTCTCGACGTCAAATTCCATTAATCGCAAACCATCATCGATACGTCCTTCTTGAACCAGTCGCGTCGCCAGCGCGAAATTCGCTCCTCCCCAAGCTGCCTTGCGGCCTTGTTTTTGAAACCACTCGATCGCGGTCTCTACCCCGTCCGACTTCACCAGCGCATACATTCGCTGCTCCTGGGTGAGCCGTTTTTTTCCTGGCATACGGAACGGCTGATCAGTGACCACATGGATCAATTCGGTACTCAACCGCTGAACCGCATTCCACACATCACTGGAACCGACCTGATCTGCTTGATTACACAGCACGATCACAAAGGCGTCATCGTCGACTAATCGATTCTCCATCGCCCTGAATCCGTTGATGGCCCCGCCGTGATTAATCACTTTGGTTCGCCGTTTGGTGACTGGATGTGTGCGGGTGTAAATCTGCCAACCGTAGCCATAGTTACTCTGAGGTCGACCACCTGCGGCCTTTACCTCAGGTACATCACGATTCGGCGTGAACATCAACTCACGATATTTCTGGTCCAACAGTTTGTCGGTAGATAGGGCTCGGTCCCACAGAAACATATCCTCTACCGTTGAATACAACGCACCGGCAGCCCCAGGTGAAGAATCGAGACTCATGTAGGCTGCATTTTCGAAACCAAAGGCTCCGTTGGTGTACCCGCTGGCTCGCTTTTCAATCACCGTTTCGTTACGGTCGTAACCGCTGTGCTTCATCCCTAACGGTCCAAAGACCCGTTCCTCGAGGTTTTGCTCGAAGCTCTTGCGCGTCACCCTTTCGATGATCCGGCCCAAGATGACGTAGCCTGCATTGCAATAGCTGTAGATAGTGCCCGGGTCATTTTCTAAATCACCACTGCAATGCAGTTTGATGAAATCATCTTTTTCGAAAGACAAACGCGAGATCGTCCCTCGATAATCGTAGCTAGACGTAAAATCGCGAATCCCTGATTGATGCGACATCAAATGGTGCAGCGTGATTTTTTCACCCGTGTCTTTGCGATAGTAAGGCAGATGTTTGACGATGGGATCGTCAAGCTGAACTTTTCCTTCTTGAACAAGTTGCATGATCAGCATGCTGCAAAATTGCTTACTGACCGAAGCGAGCCGAAACCGGGTATCGGTGGTATTGGGGACCTTCCATTCGCGATTCGCCAAGCCAAACGCTTGTTTGTAGATCACCTCGCCATCATCCGCGACCAAAACCGCGCCGGAGAAAAGACCAGCGTCAGCCGTCGCTTGGCACAGTTCACGCAGCGCGAGCTCTCGGTCATCACCGATTTCTCGATACCCTTTTGGCAACTCGATCGTTGACTCTTGCGCCAGTGCTGAATTGCTTAGCAGACACCAGCCAATCCACAGACCAAGTTGCAATCCGAGATATTTCATGATGGCTTTTCGCAGAACGATTTCGTGTTTCGAGGCTTCGTGTTTCGAAATTTTGGTGCCGCTGAATCACCGGGGCCACCGAAAACAATGAGTGACAAGCGAGTCAGGCGAGGAGAATCAGCAGGAACGCAAGCAATGCATCGGATAATGATCACTTTGGCTTGGCAGGCAAGGAGGCACTGGGGAGCGGCATTCCGAGGTCGTCCCCGTTGGGTTGGAAGCTGTCTCCATTCACATTCACAAAAATTGGATTGCTGACGGCGATTGGGGGGCGTCTCCCATACCGCGTCCCCATAATTTTCTCCATCGTCGTCCCCTCGCCGATTGTCGCGACAATTAAATGTGCATCATGGTCAAGCCTGAGACGAATCGTAGAATCAAATTTACGCACATCATCCAGCCTACCGAACAATTCAGGGGAATTTTTGCGGGTGAAATTATGCTCGGCGCTCGGACGACCATTGATGAAGACCTGCACGCGGTTGACATCCAACCAATTCGGACACTGAACACTGACTTTCAACGTGACTTTCCCGTCGGTCGCATCCAGATCGTCTCCTGGCAAGACAGCGGCCGATGTGGAACTTGATTGCCCGGCGACCGATAAAAAGGGCCCCGTTGACATGACAATGTGACCCGCTTCCGCCTGCCGCACCATTTCCTCCGTGGAAATCTCCCCTGGATCATCCGTGCTGCTGGCTATCCAGTTCCGTCGCCAGCCACTGCCATGGTGGTTGTAGTGTGAGTCAGTATTAATCACGCCAGGAATCCGACGCCCCTGATTCAACAATTGCAACCACTGAAACATCGGGATTCGCATCCGACGCACATTGGGTGGATTATTGGGTATGTCTCTAAAGATCGTCTCCAACGGATGCACTTCGACGACATCGGTCCATTCCAGCATGCCGCGGAAGCCTTGATCGGGTACACCATCGGTATTCACATCTCCATAGATCTGATGCAAGTTCGGATGATTCATCTGTACCAGCTTGTCAGAACCTTGATCCCACATTGCCAACCGTTCAATCTGCACGACGGGATTGGATGAAGATCGAGGACCACCGCCATTTTGTGTGTGCGGATGCCAATGCAACGGAAAAGAGTTTTGGTGATTCACTGGTGTTGGCGAACCAGTCAGTTCGATCCCAGTGCAGGTCGCCATCAAATGCGTGAGTTTCATCTGCTGCAGATGCGGCAAATAACTGTCGATACGATTGTGTTCGGTACAAGGCGCGAATTCGATGTTCTCGCACAACAGATTCTCGACTCGGCCGAACTGGTCGGATGTGTTGTCACCCGATGGACTGCTGTGACTGTGCAAATCGGCGCTGACCCACCCAGTGGTATCGACAACGCGGTCTAACTGCACCGAAATTTGCTGCATTTGATTGGCGACGATTTCAACGTTTTTCTTGACGCTGTTGTATTCCGGCCCACGACTGAAATAGATTTCGTATTTTCCCGGATCGAGCGGGCAGCTCATACGGCCGTGCACCGAGTAAACGAGGTTTTCAACAAAAGTCCTTGCACTGCTGAGGCCGTAATTTGGATCGTTTCCGTCGGCCGCGTAGATGGTTGCTTTCACAGGGATAAGTTTTCCCCGACCATCCTTGACTTCGGCAACAAACCCGCTCGCATTTCCCAACGTCAGCATCACGCTTGCGTTTCCGCCGACGTTCTTATCCGTCCCCTGATCATTGCGGCCCGACTGAAACCCCAACTCGGTACTTTCGTATCCGATGGCAGAAGCGATTGCGATGTAGGCACCGGGGGTCAGCCGGGCATGAGCAACTCCCTGATCATCGGTCTGCAAGGTAAAGGTCTCTGACGCAATCGCATCGTCCTTCGCACTCCCATTTGCGTTGGAGACGGATTGGAGGGTCACTTGAGCGCGGTTCACCGCGTCGACACCGTCGGCAGGATCAATCCCGCGTTGGACCGAAAACTTGTGCATTTTCGACGGCTCATCCGCCCGCTCTGTCACCGACATCAGGTCGATCAAACTTGTCGCTGGGTAGATTCGAGTCGTCCATTTCACTTTTCCAGCCGACCGTTCGACATGCCCATCCGCGTACTGCAATCGATAAGGCCTTCCTCTGATCCAGCGTGGTGGTTGGTTCAGTCGCGGGCTTTGAAATCCGATCGTTTGTCGAAAAAAAGAGTCAGCGCAATAAGCAACGCTGCCAGACTTTTCAAACGTGAACCAACCATCCGCCCGTACGCCGTCATAGGAATTGATTTTCTCCGCCGCTTCACCTTCAATCAGAACCGTCGCGGTGACGAATGCGTCGCCATCCTTCAAGCGGTAGCGAATGGTTGCTGTCGTGCCGTCTTTGGCTGCCGCCCTCGTCGATAGACATTGCCAAAAAACGCTGTCACCCTCACGACCAGTCGTGACGAGAGACGGATCATGAAACATGTAGCGACCGGCTGTGGGCGTGTAGGCGCTCAGTTGATCGTTGGATGGCTCATTCAGTGTCAAATCAAGGATCGATCCACCGATATTGCGAATCGTCATATTGGCATCACGAGTCGAAACGGGTGACGCAATCGTCAACGCAATCTTGTCGTTTTTCAGCAGATAGTCGCCATAGATCCAATCGACCTCCTTCCCCTCAATTGCCGGTTCTGTACCTGGGGCGATGAGACGAGTTTGAGCCGCCATGATTTTTGATTCGCCGACGGCAAAGCAGGTCACGATGGCAATTTCGATGAAAACAATGAGGCGGGATTTCATAGTGGCGGGGATGCACAGGGAGGAAGAACAGTCCAGTCTTCGGATCATACACCACAGGACAAGAACCAGCTTCTTAGTCAGGAAATCCCCAGCAAGGTTACAGTGATTCACCAGCGAACATCAACCTTTTGGCCACCGAGCAAACCTGCAACACCAACAAGCGAATGGGGAACCCCAAGTGTGGGCGACCGTATTTATTTGCAATTAACCGATCCGGCTGGCGACCTTTCCTTCATCGCTCACTCCCCGAACTCACGCCTGACTCTTGCTCTCAACTCGAGCAGCCAGAAGCTGTCCACAAGCGACATTTGCGATGCCAAGACATGATCTGGTTAGCGCTACCTAACGATCACCGATTTCAGTTCTTGACTCCCTTTCCAGTTCTTGACTCCCTTTCCAGCTCTTGACTCCCTTTCCAGCTCTTGATTTTGTACCTTAGGGGAATACCGCCGCCTCAGGCCCCGCCCCGCTTGCTTTCGCAACCTCCCTTTTTTCACCGATTGAACCTCGATGCTCCACAGCCTTCTCGAACAGACACTACAAACAGAGCCCGAGCGAACGTTACTGGAATTCCACGAAAATCACTGGTCAGCAGCGGAACTGGAAGAGTCATCGAATCGCCTTGCCAGTGGTTTGATTCAACTCGGTCTGCAACCGATCGATCGAGTCGCCGTGTTGTTGCCCAACCGTCCGGAAACTGTCTTTGCCTACCTGGCATGCTTCAAAGGCAATTTTGTCATGGTGCCATTGGACTATCGCCACCACGCCGCACAAATCCGCTACTCGCTAAACCACAGTGGCGCCGACGTGCTAATTGTTCACCGAGAACGCATCGACGAACTCGAAAAGGAGGGAGTCCTCGCGGGAGTTCAAACGGTCCTCGTTGTTGACGGGTCGCCGGACATGTCCTACCGCGACATCAACGAATTATTATCGCAGGAAACGAAGCACGCATTTCCAGATGAATTCGAAGGTGATGATTTGTGTGTCATGATCTACACCTCTGGAACGACGTCGCGTCCCAAAGGTGTCACATTGACCCGTACAGCGATCATGGCTGGCATTAAAAAGTATTTGGCGCGAGTTCGGATCACGTCTGAAGATGTCGCTTTGATCGCCGCGCCGATTACACGCCCGATGGCTTTGCGTTGCCAATTACTGCCGGTCTTGTACCAGGGTGGCTGCGTATCGCTAATCGAGCGTTTCCAGGTTGATGATTATGCAGCAGCACTGCAACGACCACCGGCTAAAACATTTATGGCGTTACTGCCAGGTGCGATGGTGCAGCTGTTAGCCCACCCCGATATCAAAAACTGTGATTTCAGTGCTTTACGAATGTGCATCGCCGGTGGAGACAAGGTGCCGCACAAACTACATGAATCCTTCCATGAATTAACGGGCGTCGCACTAACCGAGCAGTGCGGATCCTCCGAGGTCGGCGCATATGCGCTCAACCCACCATTCGGAAGGAAGAAACAAGGCTCCATTGGCTTGCCGATGTATGGAGCCCAAGTCTGCGTCGTCGATGAAACCGGCAGCGATTTGGGAGTTGGCGAAATCGGTGAAATTGTTGTTAGCAGTCCCCTGATGATGGATGGCTACTGGAATGACACAGCACTCACCCGCAAAACGCTTCACGACGGCTGGGTGCGAACCGGTGATTTAGGCCGCTTTGACGACGATGGTTATCTTTGGTTCATGGGGCGAAAAAAAGACATCATCGTTTGTGGCGGCAGCAACGTTTCCCCACTGGAAGTTGAATCGGTGCTCTTAAACCATCCCTCCATTTCCGAGGCCTGCGTTTTCGGCGTCACAGAATTGAATGATATGCAAGAAATCCATGCCTTCGTTACTTTGCACACAGAGGGCGATTCCGTTTCAGAGGCGGAACTCATTCAATTCGCCTCTGAACATCTGGCTGAGTACATGATTCCAAAAAGCATCCACTTTACTGGTGAATTACCTCGTAAAGGTGCGGGAAAAATCGATCGGGAACGACTGCGATTGCGAATCGAAACCGGTGTCGATGACCTCTAGAAACTGCCGCCTTTTCAACGGTCACCGAACCGCTTGCCACTCGGATCATTGATCGGCTGTGACGCGAAATCCCCGTCGAAAGTGGATCACTCGTTCGCACCAGCTCTTACCCTCCAATGAGGATACGACATCGCCGCATCGACAGCCCTCGTGGAACCGGCAGATGCATTTCTTCGTATTGACTTGATGACCTGCCTGCTGCTTCACCAATGGCCGTCCCGCTTGCTTGCAAATAACGTTCGTTCGACGAAAATGTTTAGCGATTGCAGTTGAGTGCGAATCACCGAGAGGACCTACTCTGTAGGTTGGTAGCTGCTCCATCCGTTGAACTTACCCAGTCCGCTTCGATCGCGTAAACCTCGTTGCGGTAAACATTTTCGCGAGAACCGAAATGCCACGAATGCCAGCCATCACGCTGCTGCCCGCGATTCTGTCGCTGTCTTGTGCACTAATAATCACAGGCGTCTGGGAGCAAGAAAACCACGCGTGGGGGCAAGCGAGCAATACTCGGATAACACCGCCTGATGGTAACGGCCAACTTGAAACACCGCCCGCTTTATTTGGCGGTGGGTTCGATCCACAAGGTCGACGCTACTTTTTCAATGGCCAACCCGCCCGGAACCAAAAGCTTATCTTGACGGCAAGCAATGGTTTCTTTGATCACGGGACGTGCCGTGCAGGTGGTGAATCCTCGCTGCCGAAAGTTGGGGACGATTCACTGATCAAACCGAACTACGCTTTCCTGGATCATTGGAATACGACCGATGGAACGATTCGCTGGCATCTTTGGTTCGCCAAGCCAGGCACCGTTCGGCTGAATGTCCATTTGCAAGTTTCCGAGCGTGAAGCTGGTTCACGACTGAACGTTTCCCTCGCGGGAAAATCGCGAACGGTCACAACCGTCGCGTCCGCAGCTAGCACACCACAACCTTGGAATCTCACTTTCCGAATTACCGAACCGGGCGAGCAAACGGTTTCACTCTCCGCCGCAACAGTTCGCAATTCCATCTCAGGTGTCGGCTAACTGCACACCATTGATGCCGTTGGAGATGCCATTCTAAATTCTCAGCTACTTCGTGCCCGCTGGCGACCGGCCGCCGTTCACGGCAGCTACTCCTGCTCAAAACTCGAACGCAGCCGAGTGTGGGTGATGACAACCCGCAGCCTGTGCGACTTTAGCAGCTACTCACCCATCACCACCCCTTTCGGGTATTTCGGCACATCATTTGGAGCGGATCGGCGTAGCAATGGCAGCTTCAATTTTTCGATGTGGGCAGCCGGTGCTCGGGGCTCCATTCCTCCACTCGAGCAAATGCCACATCTGCTAGCCGCCGGCTCGCCAGAAGCTGAATTCAGCGGGTTCGGACATGAAGGATCCGGCGTAAAATTACGCGAGTGGATTCCAATGCCTGACCAACCCAAAACCTGCATCCAAGCACTAAGAGTCGACTCGAACGACAAGTACGACACTTACTCAGGTTACTTCTGGGATCATCCAACCCGCCGTTGGAAACTCTACGCAGTGGGTCGAAAATGGAATGGCCAGAAAGCTAAGGATCATCTCACGCCAGGTTCGTTTTGTGAGATACCGGGCCCGCCTCAGGTTCAGCGAACAGGAGATTTGGTCCGTGAGGTGCGCCGCCGCGGCTGGCATTACGGAAACGATAAACGATGGCACCCGATGGATACCTTTCATTGCAAATCAAAAGCCCCTGTAAACAAATTTTGGTACACGACCGACGAGGGCGAGTTTGCGATGGGAACCGGCGGAATGCGTTACTACGAGTTCGAGAAACCCAAGGCACCGGTCGCTGAAACTCAACTACCGGAATTCCTGACCCCCGAAGCCACCGCACAACTGGTGCAACTTCCCGCCAAAATCAAAGACCTCGCTACCACTCGGGTCACACGCAACGCGGCAACCATCCAACTTATCATGACTCGCGCAGGCACTCACTCACGCGTACAACTTTATTACGGCGAAACGGATTGCCTGACATTCGCCAAGCGACAGCTCCACGGAACCGAACGCAACTCCGAGGTCAGTCAATCGACGCAAACTGACAAACGTTCCTGGTCGCAAAATAGCCAACCTGTCGCCCTGAATGACGGATCGAACCAAATCACGCTCACCGGTCTGAAACCGGCAACAACTTATTACTACCGCGCCTTGATCACCAATGATCAAGGAAAGTGCTGGACCTTTCAAACCAACTCATTTCGCACTCGATAGCCACACTCCAACCGACCACTCTGGTCCAACAGGAATGCTCGGCTCAGCTTGACGCCGCAAGTCAAAGAAGCGTTGCTGAGATCGGTATCACGGAAAAAGTTTCTCCACAGCAGCCCCAGCATCCGTTCAGCAGGTCAAACCGTGCCGATGCGGAGCGGGGGCCCCTCGCTGTCACCGCAGGTCGACAATCAAACGCTCAGCCGCGGAAGTTTTGGCTGAACCATCATGCAAGCGGCACATTGATTAGACCGGGCATCAACTGGAAACAACCAACTCCGACTCGCAGGGCGTGCCAGCGATGTCCGCCAGTTGCGTTTGCGAGCGATTCGAGATAATCCACCCGAGGCGGGGGAGCTCACGGGGTACACGTTGGGTTAAGATACGAGCGACCGGCGATTGAGCAATGCAGACGCCGGTTGCGTTAAACCACCATGAATGCTTTCTACGGAGCGTCCCTTGTCCGCCCATCGAATCCTGCTCGTTTTGATTTTGTCGTCTCTTTCTGTCTGTCGCGTTTGCAACGCGGACGAAGAATCAGAATCGCGGGCCGAGATGATTCGGTCCGGATTCGCGAAATTTGAGAAGATGGTTCCGATGCGTGACGGAACGCGATTGTTCACCGTGGCCTACGTCCCTTACGACGCATCGGCAACAAACCGTTATCCCATCTTGATGGTGCGAACACCGTACGGCTCGGGTCCCTATGGTGCTGACCAGTACCGAACCAAGCTTGGCCCCTCGGCCGAATTCGAGAAGGAGGGTTTCATTTTTGTGTTCCAGGATGTTCGAGGACGAAATCTCTCCGAGGGAAACTTCGTCAACATGCGTCCGCACCGCGAACAAAAATCAGGGACAGAGTTTGATGAGAGCACCGATACCTACGACACGATTCAGTGGCTGATCGACAACGTGGCCCACAACAATGGCCGCGTGGGATTGTGGGGAATCTCATACCCCGGATTTTACAGTTCGGCTGGCTGCATTGATTCCCACCCAGCTCTTAAGGCCGTCTCACCACAAGCACCGATCGCCGACTGGTTTTTCGACGACTTCCATCGCAACGGTGCCTTCGTCCTGCCAATGGGATTTAATTTCTTCAGTCGTTTCGGAGTCCCACGTCCTGAACCAACGACAGTCGGACCGAGACGATTTGACCATCACACACGAGATGGTTACCAATTCTTCCTCGGCTTGGGACCGTTGTCGAATGTCAACAAACTTCATTTCAAAGGCGAAATTCCGTTTTGGAACGAAATAACCCAACATCCTAACTACGACGAATTCTGGCAGTCTCGAAACATTCTGCCGCACCTCCAAAACGTATCGGCATCCGTGCTCGTTGTCGGTGGCTGGTTCGATACGGAAGATTTGTACGGACCACTGAAAACCTATGAATCAATTGAGCAAAAAAACCCCTCGATCCAAAACACGCTTGTGATGGGGCCCTGGCACCATGGTGGCTGGAATTCCGGTGCCGGTCGTGAGCTAGGTGATGCCGACTTTGGGTTTGATACGGCGAATATCTTTCGCGAAAAAATTCAATTCCCATTCTTTCGCGACGCGTTGAAAGAGGATGGGCCGCCAAATCTTCCAGAGGCTTTTGTCTTTGAAACCGGTGCCAACCGGTGGCGTTCATACGATCAATGGCCTCCGCTATCTGCGAAGGAATCCAGCTTCCATTTTGCTGACAACGGTCGGTTGTTGAATCAAGTGTCAGGATCAAGTGGGGCAACTGACGCTCCACCATCTAATCTCTCACGCCGAAGCACCCCACAAGCGGCCACTTTACCACAAACCTTACGAGCGACGCCCGACCAGACTCCCTGGATTAGTGACCCAGCCAAACCGGTCCCCTACACACAAGAACTTACGACGGGCTGGGCAAGGAATTACATGACCGAGGATCAACGATTTGCCGCCCGCCGCCCCGATGTGGTCGTGCTGAGATCGGAGATACTGAAGGAAGACCTGACGATCGCGGGTCCACTCCTTGCCGAATTATTTGTAAGCACGACCGGTGAGGCGGCCGATGTGATCGTCAAATTGATCGACGAATTCCCCGGAGAACCTGTCCACCGTGGACTCGAAAGCCCCATTCCAGATGATTTTCAGAGTGGCCGTCAACAACTAGTTCGTGCCGGTGTGATGCGAGGCCGTTTTCGCGATGATGTCGAAACGCCGAAGAAATTTGTGCCCGGCGAGGTAACCCGCGTCGATGTCCCCTTGCGAGATATTCACCACACGTTCAAGGCAGGTCATCGTGTAATGGTCCAGATCCAAAGCACGTGGTTTCCCTTCATCGACCGCAATCCGCAAACTTGGGTTGAAAACATATTTGAAGCAAAAGAGAACGACTTTCAAACCCAGGTCCATCGCATCCATCATTCCCAACAAGCCCCCAGCCGGATCGTTTTCCGAAGCTTTTAACCTGAAAAGTCGAAAAACCGAAGGCAATTGACTAGTTCCCCGCTCCCCAAAACCGACCGTGGACGGCCGCACGACCTCTCCCGGTCAGAATTCCAGCCACAACTTGGCAGGTGAACCACCAAGCGAATCGTGACACCCCAACACCGACGATTGGAATAAGCGAGAAATCGTTGGTAACCTTTGGGAATGCACCAGAATTCCACTCAACGCGAATGCGAGAAGCGAACGTCATTCGTCTCGAATTCCCGACTTTCGTTGATCAAATGTTGACCACTGAGTAATCTGCAAGTGAATCAAGTCGCAGCACTTGAGAGAAAACGAAGCATACGAGGAGTGCGTCTAGGGTTCCTGTCCAAGGGCCAAGTGAACCCACCGCCCACTCGCTTCCCGCCCTACCGATATCCCACCTGCGAAGAACGCTGGACTGTCCCTCTCTGCTGCAAGCGAATACAACGTCGCTGCAATGGTAGTGACGTCGCATCGACACAATTGTCTCCCGTTCCCTTGCAGAGCCGATCACAAAGTACTCGGAACTAAATCCAATGGATAAATCGACGACGCAATCAGGCGGCGAACCGCTCGATGAGCGAAAACCTTTGAATTATTCCTTCTGGGTCGGCGCGCTTATCCTGAAAGGATCAGCAACACCAAAGGTACTGACTGACGTTTTGAAGTTTGGATTGATCGCTTTCGCCATCGTCCTGTTGTCTGTCTTCGTTGAAAGCAAATTCGGACTGGAGCTCTCCGTTCCGTTCACTGTCTTTTCAGCCGCTGGTGCTGTCTTAGGCTTGTTACTCGTGTTGCGGACCAACGCGGGTTACGACCGCTGGTGGGAAGCCCGCAAATTATGGGGCGGGATCGTTAACCAATCACGCAATCTAGCGATCGAAGCATCCGCATATGGACCGCCGGATGCTGAATGGCGCAACCAATTCATTCGCTGGACCGCCGTCTTTCCCCACGTGATCCGCAGCAGCTTGCGTGATGAACGCAGACTTCCGGAAGTACAGCGCTTGGTCGGTGCGGCCAATGCGAAAAGAATCGCTCAATCAGCACATATGCCAACCTTTGTTGCCTCTGTCTTAGCTCAGATGTTGCGTGAAGGGAGAGTGAATGGGATGAGTCGCTACGCTTTTCTGCAAGCCGAACAACAACGCAGCATGATCGTCGATCACTTGGGAGGGTGCGAACGAATTCGAAACACACCGTTGGCGAGAGCATCCGCAATTCAAGTACGACAATTCATTCTCGTCTTTCTGGTGTCCCTGCCATTCGCCTTCATCGGTGAGTTTGGAAATGACAAACTAATCGCGACCATCTCGGGATACGCCATCAACGACGGTCTGCTGCTGATTCCACTGTTCATCATGCTGCTGGCGATGCCACTCCTTTCACTCGATCGCATTGGCATGGAGTTGCAAAATCCGTTCGACACGCGACGGATTGATCATCTGCCACTTGATGCGATTTGCCACACGATCGAAACAAACCTGCTTGAGATTCTGAGAAACGATCCCGTCGCCGCAGAAGAAGGCCTTATCCTCGAGTCCTTACAACTCGAACCGGAACTCGCAGCTGTGATCGCCAAAGGCAACGCGCGCGACACGCTGATCTCCTGATCGCAACGGAGGCGGTCCGCAGATCATCGCTCGAAGTCAGGGAAGAGACGCAGTCCCGAATGGCGTGCACTTGCACAGACCATAACCCGGAAAGCACTGCTCCTGAACGCAACCATTGCTCAGGCAGCTCTGCAACCCGCACCAAATCTGGCAGTGCTGATTGCTGTCAGACGTTGCTCGGTTCCAACGCGGCTTAAGCCTCGCCCGCACCACCCGGCGTCGCGATTCAGCCAGCCTTCTCTGTACCAAACTGTAACATCGCGTCGAAACGGAACGCTGCTTTCGCTGGTGACCCGTCCGAATTCACTCAACGACGCGAGCTTCTCCCAACGGCTCTTATCTCTCCCAAAACTCCTCTCCCGCCAGTTTTTTGTACGTGTTTCAGTTGAGACGGAGTTTTATCGATCAACAACGGCGCGTTGATTCCCGCTCTGCCCAGTGGTTTTCCCCGGAAATTTGTTGCAATTTTGAACCCTGCGAAAAAGACGGATGCTTGATTCACGTTTGCCACGATTTGATCACTGCCACCGCCGTGCCATCAAATTCGCAATCGACAAGGCAAGGCAGGGTGGATCCGATCCCGGATCATCGAGCGACCAACCCGACGATTTCGCCAGACAAATTGCGTTTCCAAGAGTTGTAAACCCAATCCATCTCTGACAGACTCGATACGTCCTGCATTTCACATCACCAATAAGATCGTTCTTGGAACATGCTGCGTCGCGTCATCTACACCAGCTTGGCTACCAACCCGCTCGACAAACGAGCGTTGCTCGATTTGCTACACGAAGCACGTGGCTTCAATCACATCGATGGCATTACAGGGTTGCTCATGCATGACGAAGGACATTTCTTGCAGGTTGTCGAGGGTCCTGTTGAGGAGATCGCCAATCTCGTGAAACGATTAAAAAGAGACGGGCGGCACGAGCACTTTGAGATTCACGAGGATGTGCAAACGGAAAGTCGCCTGTTTCCAGAATGGTCGATGGGCTTTGGAGATTTGTCTGATCCAGCATTGGCATTCTTGCCTAACATTATCAGTCAAACCGAACATCAACAGCGGCTTGCCGAATTGGTCGGCCGCTTGCCCGACTTGGCGAAGCGTTTGAATATTGAATTAGGCGAAAACAGCAAATAATTCCCAGCGTCTCGAAACTCCGCCGCTGCGAATGCCTGCAACGAAAACACGGAGGCCCCTTTGGCCTTGCAACCTAACGCTGCCCCTCCAACCTAACGCTGGCCTTGCAACCTAACGCCGACACGAAAAAGACTGCCTGTTGGTAGAAATATCACGCCGTACCTGAGTCTGTCTCGTCGGTCTTTCTAGCAACGATGACGCAGCCGGCCAAACAGAACGCCGCTCCGACAATTTCCAAGATCGCAAACCCCAGGTGCATGCTGGAAAAACCGTCGACCAGCAAGCCAACACAACGGCCGCTTGCCGAGCCAAGCAGCGGCAATCCGCCGACTAACAACGCTGCGAACAATTGACCGCGGTACCACAGCACGATCATTGCGACTGCGATCGCCATTTCAACTCCTCCGTAAAACGCGCGGACCTCCGTCAGCATTTGCGGCGTCGATTCGTCTACACCAAACGCCGGCAACAACGCTCCCGGGTTGGTACCGAGCCAGACGGCGAAACCAGCCCAGGATATGGCAGTGATAAAAATCGCAACATTACAGAAACGGTCATTCATGGTCACAGTTCGCGATCACCCAGGCTTGAACGTCGATTGGCTTAGCCGCTAACACGTGCGGCTCCCCACTCAAATCAAATCCAAGTGGTTCGCCCATTGTATTGATTCGTTCTTCGTACGAGGCGGCGGATAGCTTCCATGGCGGGTGATCAATCTCACCACGAAAAATCTGCCCACTTCGGCTGGCGCTGTACAAGCAGTAACGGGCAGTCAGCCAGTGTTCAAACGATCCAGATTCCGCTTCGAAGCATTCGCTATCGGCTCGGTAACTCGCATCAAATTCGGCAGCGGGTTGATTTCGATGCGTACGGTGGCTCTGGTAGACAATCTCATCGGAATCACTCCGAACCAACGACATTGCTGCATCCATGTAAGGCAGATTGAACGTCGCCCTTGCGACGCGGACCGCGACACGACTGGCCGCATCAAGCGAAAAGAACCAAACTCCTGCTTTGCCACCGACCGTGACGTATGTCCGCACGTTCAACTCCAAAAACCGACTCAGAAGCGGCAGGGGAGGGCACAATCTTGGCGCAACGTTTGACATCAGAAACGGAACAACACCGATCCATGCCTTGCCATCTCTTGTGTCCAACGTCACTCCCTTTGGTAAATGCGGAATGACAGCACAGGGTTCGACGGCCCAGTGAGCGAACAGCAATTCGGACCACGTCATCCGCATGACCCACGGTTGCCGCGGCAGAGTCCAGGTCCGATCAGATTTTGCGTTCATGCAGTTGCCTCAAAGCTGGTTCCAACTCGGGAAATCGAAATTCAAAACCGGCCTCCATCAGACGCCTTGGAATGACATAGCGTCCATAGAGTACCAACTCCGGGTCAGTCTTCATCAAAAGTGGTGCTCCGACGCGAACCATCCACTCAAATGCGGGCAAGCCGATCGGCATTTTGAGCACTTTGCGAAGAGCCTTCATGAAGTGCATTTGCGATGCGGGATTTGGCGAGGAAACGAGATACGCTCCCGCCATCGTTTCGTCCACGACCGCCCGCGCGAAAATCGCGTTCAGATCATACTCGTGGATCCAAGACATACCTTGCGTCCCTTTGCCGACCTTGCCACCGAGTCCCAACCTAGTGAGCAACCCCAGCGTTGCGAGCGCCCCGCCACCGCCGCCTCGATCTTGGCCAATCACAAAACTGGTACGCATCACCACACCGCGTTGTGTGGGCAACTTGCTTTGATAAAAAGCTGTTTCCCAAGCTCGTGCGACGGAAGGTGCAAATCCGATCCCCTCGGCCGAATCCTCGGTGCAAACAGCTGTCGGTGGATCACCATAGAGATGTGCCGTACTCATCTGAACCCACACCGGTGGAGGTGACGTGACCAACCTCATCGATTCACCCAGCACGCGAGTTGACTCAACACGGGAACGCAAAATCTCATCCCGATGATCGGGCGTCTTGATGCAATTCACGGTTCGCCCAGTAAGATTGACGATCGCATCACAACCATCCACTGACGCAACCCAATCCCCTGGTGTTCGACCATCCCAAACGATGTGCTTCCACGCCCCAGCCGCCTTGGGAATCGAACGCGAAAGGATGGTGACATTGGCGCCATCCCGACCAAACTGGGATGCCATTGACAATCCCAGAAAACCACTGCCGCCAGCGATCAGGATACGCTTGCCTTCGATACCGTTGCTCACTTCGCTACCATCCATACGAATACCATCCAGTAATCATTCGAACCACCTATGTTCACATAACCGCAGTGTGAGCGTTCAGATGACAAAACTCGACACCCAACCTCCGAAATTTCAGACGCCAACGATTTGAAAGATGAGACGTTAACGATCATCTGCAGCCCGATTTGCAAACAGGATTGGTTTTCAGGCTGCTCCCAAGGATAATTGTTCACACGACGTTTCGGTGCGGGATTATCATTTCGCGAAAACGTCCCGGTATTTTACTAAGGTGCCAGGCCCACATCTTGATTCAGGCCCACATCTTGATTCAGGTCCCTCTATTCGGATTCCGCTCGGATGGATTTCATGCATCAGCTAACTCCGGCCTTCAAAATAACCTTGGTTGACCATCCGCGTAATCAAAGCAGTGCGATACGTTGCTTTCTGTGTTTGCTCACCTCATTTGGTATTGGCAACATCTTCCTGTTTCGACCGGCGCAGGCAGCCGAACAGCCAAACGTGATTCTGTTGTTAGCGGATGACCTTGGCTGGACGGGGCTCGGTTGCTTCGGCAGCGATTTCTACGAAACACCCCACTTGGACAAACTCGCCCAGAGTGGCATGAAATTCACCGCCGCCTATTCGGCTTGCACCGTCTGCTCGCCGACGCGAGCATCAATCATGACTGGAATCTATCCTGCCCGCTTGCGGTTGACAGATTTCATTGCCGGTCAAAACCGACCGTTCGCAAAAATGCAGATCCCGGATTGGACCAAGCAGCTAGAAACTCGTCACGTCACACTTCCCGAAACACTCAAAGCTGCCGGCTACCGAACCGCTCATGTCGGCAAGTGGCACCTCAGCAGTCGAGACAACAGCACACATACGACGCGACCGACCGACCATGGGTTTGACGTATCCTACGAACGCCCAGCTGGATCAAAAGGGTATTTATTAAAACAGGGATCTAGCAGTGAGATCGGCACGAATTATCTCACCGATGCGTTGACCGACAAAGCATGCCAGTTCATTCGCGATTCGAAAGCGTCCCCCTTCTTTTTGTACTTTGCCTACAACGTTCCCCACACACCGATCCAAGGACGACAAGATCTGGTTGAATATTTTGCGAAAAAGGCGGACCCTTCTGCCACCCACCACAACCCAAAATATGCGGCGATGGTTTCCAGCTTGGACCAAAGCGCGGGACGCATCCTTGCTGAACTCGCCACGAATGAACTAGTTGAAAATACAATCGTGATTTTCACTTCGGACAATGGCGGGTTGACCCAGAGGTACGGAAAACACGACGACTTTACCGAAAACCTGCCGCTGCGACGCGGTAAAGGATCGGCCTATGAGGGCGGCGTGAGAGTTCCGGCAATCATCCACTGGCCAGGCGTGACGGAACCCGGGCAAGTATGTCACGATCCAATCATGACCACTGACTATTTCCCGACAATCCTCGAGATGACAGGAACTGCGACGAAAGGGAACCCGGGCTTTGATGGCTACAGCCTGGTGCCTTTGCTTCAACGCGAGAAATCCAAACTTGCTCGCAACCTCTACTGGCACTACCCGCATTATCACGCCGGGGGTGACGGACCATACAGCGCGATTCGATCAGACCATTACCGGCTGATCGAATTCCACGAAGACGATCGTGTCGAATTGTACGATTTGCAAAGTGACCTTGGCGAGCAAAACAATCTGGCGGAAAAATTGCCCAGTAAAACAGCCGAACTTCGACACGACTTGAATCAGTGGCGTCAATCATTGCAAGCCCAGATGCCAATCCCCAATCCGAACCACGACCCCAAACGTGCCACGCAAGTCCGCAAAAAAACCAAGTAACTGCCGATTGCCTGGGCATACTCTTCGCCCAGCAAGAATATCGAGCGACAGACGTTTCGCACTGCAAACGGGCGCACGTCAACGCGTGTCAAACGTAATCCATCCCCACGATCAAGCACGCCGTCGGCTACAATTTGGGCGACGACAATCTTGAGGCACACCTTTCGGACCGATTGGGCCCGTCATTCTTTGCAAGACTGCGGTTGACTATGCGTTTGATTAAAAAGCCTCTGCTTGTTTTCCTGTGCGTCATCGCCAGACTCAGCTTCGCTGACCAACCAAGCTCGCCGACTCTTCCCAATCTGGATGGTCTAATTCTCCGCCTGGACGCAGGGCAAGCTGCTACGCAGCAAGAACCGGGGCCAATCAAAACTTGGCATAACCTCGCAAACACTGAGTTCCAGTTTTCTCAAGCATCGCTCAAGTATCAGCCCAAGCTTGTCGCAGTCTCTGATTCCCACGTGGTTCGTTTCGCTGACTCGCACCTGCGAAGTATTGGGAATCAAATCACCACGAAATCACTCACCCTGTTCGCTGTCGTATCGGCCCATTCGAATGAAGGAGATTACCGAGGCTGGTTATCCTCCAATGCTCCCGAGCGGCGTGATTACCAAAGCGGGTTTAATTTGGATTTGGGCCCAGCCCCATCTCAAAAGGTTGATGCAATCAACGTCGAAGGAATCGGGTTTGGTGGTTACCAAAACTTATTAAAAGGTCAGTTTGAATTCGGAAGCCTTCATCAAATCACCATGCGAGTCAACGCGGCAACAGAAGCGGTATCGCTTCGTGTCGATGGCAAACAGACAGGGCGACGTCCTTACAATCCGTCCGCAATCTCGCTACAAGAGATGACACTGGGAGCTCGTTTCCTGACACAGGGTCCCGGCCCACAACAAGTTCACGGCGAATCAAAATGTGACCTCGCCGAGATTTTGATTTACGACCGATTCCTATCCAAAACGGAAATGGAGGCAGTCGAAAACTATCTTGAAGTGAAGCACATCAAACTTGCGGAAGCTTTACCGCATAGCTTGCCAAGTCGTGAGGATTCGATCGAGCTGGTCAAAGCTGAAAATCCACCCGCCATTCAGATGCTGGTGCCAGGCTTTGAAATCCGCGAGCTTCCGATTCAGTTAACCAATGTTAACAATGTCCGATTCCGCGAGGATGGGACGCTCGTCACGCTGGGATACAACGGAGACATCCACCTGCTTTCCGACAGCGATGGAGATGGCTTGGAGGATCAAGTAAAACAATTCTGGAAGAACAATGGATCGCTGCGTGGCCCCATCGGCATGATCGTGACACCCAAGAATTACCCGCATGGTGAAGGGATTTTCACCTCCAGCAAAGGAAAAGTTTCGCTCATTGTTGATACCGACGATGACAATCAAGCGGATGAAGAAATCGTCGTAGCGACCGGTTGGGAAGAAATCCCGCAAAATGTGGATGCGACCGGAATCGCGATGGATTCTGACGGGGCACTCTACTTTGGCTTGGGAACGGCAAATTACGCCAATGCCTATCTGGTCGATGACGAAGGCGTCGCTCAGTACAACCTCGATAGCGACCGGGGCACTGTGCAACGCGTCTCGCCTGATTTCAAAACACGGGAAACGATTTGCACCGGAATTCGCTTCCCCATCGCTTTCGCATTCAATCAGCACGGCGACCTTTTCTGTGCAGAGCAAGAGGGTGCCACATGGCTGCCAAACGGCAATCCCTTTGACGAGCTGTTGCAGATCATTCCAAACCGACATTATGGATTCCCACCGCGTCATCCGCGACACAATCCAACCGTCATCGACGAACCCTCGGTTTTCGACTATTCGCCTCAGCACCAATCGACATGCGGGATGATTTTCAATGGTGACGGTGAATCATCCGCAACCTTCGGTCCCGCTTGGTGGTCCGGCAACGCAATCGTGTGCGGTGAATCTCGCGGCAAGATTTGGAGAACACAACTTTTGAAAACGGAGGCGGGCTATGTCGCATCCAATCAACTGATCGCTTGTTTGCAAATGCTCACCATCGATGCCTGCGTCGCGCCCAATGGCGACCTGGTAGTTGCGTGCCACAGTGGTCCGCCCGACTGGGGTACCGGCCCAACAGGAATCGGAAAACTGTATCGAATCCGCATGTCCGAACCAACAACCGCGCGTCCCAGAAACATCTGGGCAAATTCATCTCAGGAAATCCAGATCGCCTTTGATTCCCCCTTGGACCCCACCATGCTGCAAGGAGTCACCGACCGGATCGTAATTCAGCACGGCGAATTTGTTCGCGCGGGGGATGCCTTCGAAAATCTTGTTCCGCCCTATTCCGTCGTACAGCGACAATTGGCAACCCCTCGCAAGAGTCTCGCCGTCCGTGGTGTTGCGTTATCTGCCGATCGCCGCAGCCTGTTGCTGCAAACTGATCCCATGCGAACAACGTCTCACTATTCAATTACCATTCCCCTTGAAACAAACCACGATCAAGCTTCGGGGAACCCAGTCAGCGGCAAAACAGGCAGCGGCAAAACAGGCAGCAGCAAAACAGTCAGCAGTCGTGGGTCGACTGGCAACAGCATCCCACAGATTTCCTTGATGGAAGTTGACCTTACGCTCAACGGGGTTGAAGCCTCCTTCACAGGTGAACCAGACCGACAGACGAATCAAGCCGACTGGAAAGGCTGGTTACCGCACTTCAATTGGCAAGTGAGTGATGAATTCACCCGCATGAGCGCTGAACACGATAAGCTGCGATTGTTGTTGGCGAATGGTGGCGAACTCACTCTCACTTCACGACTCGATCTAAAGGACATCTTGCGTCCCACAGTACAACCGGGATCGACACTCGATTATGAATGGCCCGCCGAGACAGTCACGCTGATCGCAACGTCATCACAAAGCTTCAGCCTCGAAACCACCGAGTATCGCGTGCAGGCACAACGCGTGAAAAGTGGCATGTATGAAGCGAGTTTCGAGACTTCCCCTGCGAGTGCCTCCAGCGTTCCGCTAACGATGCGGCTAGCAATCGCTGCCGGGGAGCCTGCCGATTGGACACTCACCGCGGCAACGAACGAGGATGCTCGAAGACGCGCCCTCCCGCTACGTCGGTTCCGTTTGCCTTGGACGTCTGACGAGGAAACGGGCATCACCGAGTCACCCAAGATTGCAGAAATCGCTGGTGGTAACTGGGGCAAAGGACGCCGGGTATTCCACAGCGAGGCGGCCAGTTGCTTCAAATGCCACGCCATCAACGGTGGTGGCCCCAACATCGGTCCCGACTTGGCCAACTTGGTGCATCGCGATTATGCGTCCGTCTTACGTGACATTCAGAACCCCAGTTTTGCAATCAATCCCGACTACCTCGGCAATTCGATATTGCTTGCGGACGGCCGAGTACTAACCGGCACGCTGCAAACAGTCGACGGAAAACTGTACCTGGGTGAGGCGACAGGCAAACGAACCGAATTGAAAGATTCAGAAATCGTCACGATCAAGCCAGCCGACATCTCGGTGATGCCGAAGGGAATCGAAGAAAAGTTGACGCCCCAGCAGATGCGGGATTTGATGACGTTCTTGCTGACCCTACCACCCCACATGCCGCTCGATTCACCACTCGAAGCACCACCGATTCGAACTCAAGCCGAAATTTCAACAGTGCTTTCCGGATCGAAACCATTACCAACAAAACTTGATGAGATCACCATTGTGTTGGTGGCCGGCAAGAAAGATCACGGACCTGGCGAACACGATTATCCCGCCTGGCAGACTCAGTGGGGACAGCTGTTGGCTGCCGCAGACGCTGTCAACGTCGATGCCGCCTGGGGATTCCCCAACGACGATCAACTCTCTCAAGCAGATGTATTGGTGTTCTTTCAAAAAGGTGATTGGAACGACGACCGCCAAACCAAGATGGATCAGTATTTTGATCGTGGAGGGGGAGCGGTCTACATTCACTGGGCTGTCAACGGAAACGACCGTGTCGATGACTTTTCAAAACGTATCGGACTGGCTTCTAAGGGAGGAAGCATTGGCTACCGGCACGGGACTTTAGCATTAAATGTTCACAACACCGACCACCCGATCATGCGTAACATCGAACCGCTTCAGCTTTATGACGAAAGCTATTGGCGGCTGACGGGTGACCCACAGAACGTCACTCTGTTTGCCAGCAGTGTCGAAGAGGGTGCCGCACGTCCTCAGATTTGGTCGTACGATCGTTCAGCGGGAAGAGTTTTTGTCAGCATCCCCGGCCACTACAACTGGACATTCGATGATCCAATTTTTCGCACGATTCTGTTGCGAGGCTTGGCTTGGACCGCTGCTCAACCAATTGATCGCTTCAATGAATTGGTCCGACTGGGGGCAAGAACATCCAAGTGAATCGCCGGGCGAGATGGAAAAGCAGGTCTCAAAACCCAACCGTTCGAAAACTTGTAGCCTGAGAAATGCGGAGCCCGAGCAGAGCGGAGCCTCCTGTTGAAACCAATTGCCAACAGGCGAAAGGCAGGCAGGTATTTCAGGTGCGTCACTCAGCGTTCACGGTCGACTAAGGTGCCACGTTGACATCCAGCAGGACAAAATTCGACTCGGCAATCCTCAAGGCATCATCAAGCTGACTGCTGAGCTCATCCTTCGATTCGATTCGCTTGCCAATTCCATCCCAGGCCGCCGGCATCAGAGCATATTTCGGGGACGGATCGATTGCGGATCCCGGCATGTACTGATTCGACAATGCGGCTCCCTCAGGAAAGTAGTTATAGAAGTTCCACGTTTGAGAAACGTAGCCCGAGTTATTCATAACCACGATAATGATTGGCAACTGCTCTTGCTGGCTGATCCCAAAGCAGGCGGGAATCGGGTTATAGTTGAACGCGCCGTCTCCCACGATGCAGACAACGGTCTTGTCTGGATTGGCCATCTTGGCTCCCAATGCAACGCCGATGCCAGTTCCGAGACCTCCCTGCCAGCCCCGGCAGTGCTGGAACTGCTTATCAGTTTGGTTAAACAAGTAGTGAGTAAAGTAGGGAACTTGAGCAACCATTTCATCCACAATGATGCTATCGGCAGGCAGCTTTTTAGCCAACTCTTGAAACAACGTACTGGCGTGGATCTTTGCCTTGGATTCGGTCGCGACCACCTCGTCGCTGGTCGTTTTCTCAAACGCTAATTGCTGAGCTTTGTTGTATTCGGTCCAGCGTCTGATTCGTTTGGCAATCTCCGCCTGATTCTCTGTGAGCTGCGGAGAATCTTTTAATGTCTGCAGGATCACGCTCAAATTTTCCACCGGATCACCACTCACACAAACGGTGGTTTCATAGCCCCAGTATGCCGAAGCAGGCCGGAGCGGTTCCTGATCGATCAGGATAACTTGACAGCCCGGTCGAAGTGCTTGCATGGGCGGATGCCAGGGACCATTGCTACAGAGCACAATCACAACATCCGCCTCACCCAAAACTGCCTCAACGTTTCCCTTGCCGTGTAACGGACTGGTCCGATCGATGTTCTTGTACGCGGGCATCCACCACTCAAACACAGGAGCGGCGATAACATTGGCAAAGGAATCGAGTAGCTGCGTTGCGTCTTCGGTCTCAGCAAAGCTTTCGGTAACGATGATCGGGTTGTCCGCTGCCGCAATCATCGAAGCGACGCGATCCAAATGCCTGGAAGATGCAGACCCTGTGTCGGAGTCAAGTTTCGGAAAACGATTCGCCGGCGCAGCATCCGAATCGTAGGAAGTCATCATGATTTCGAATGGAACCTCCACCATGACCGGCCCCCGCGCGACCTGCCGGGCAAAGTAAATCGCGCGATGCAGGTTGGGGTACAGATCCTCAGGCGTGCGGCAAGCCACCGCCCATTTTGTCGTGGTGGCCGCGTGTTGTGCTGGTCCAACTTCATCGATTAAAAACGTTGGCCACTCCGGCCCCGGGTCTTTCGAAACATCCTCGCCAAAGGACATCGTGTCGGGAGAAATGAGGAGCATCGGGATTTTTTCTTGCTTCGCAGTCCGCAAAGCCATCGAACCGTTCAAAACCCCCAAGCCAGTCGGAAGGCAGACCGCTGCCATCTTGCCGGTGCTCTTGTAGTAACCGATTGCCAAACTCACGGCGAGCGATTCGTGACGGCAATTTACGTACCGCGGTAAAGCATCCGGATCTGCGACATGCCGTTTTGCAAACGCTTCCCACAACGGAGCGAGTGCCGCGATCGGAGATGTAAACAGATATTCAATCTGGTACTGAGCCAACACGTCGATGATCGCGTCACCGCCGTTCTTTTCCGCAGTTGCGGGACGTGAATTCGACATTTTGGTATCCCAGGGTGCACGGACCTAAATTCATGAGCGATCAATGTAGGGTAATTTTGAGGTGGCGACCGTTTTACCAAAACCCAAACCGCTCTTGGAAAAACGCAGAATTGACGTCGATCGAAAAACAGGGTGAACCAACCAAATCGCAGCCAGCCTACTGACCCCACCCCACCTGTCAGCATCCAAGACCACCAGAATGCCAGCCAGTTCCTAGGCAAAACTGATCAGTTCACTATGATTGGCATCGAAAGATCGGAAATTACACGCGGCAAGTGACTGAGTCCGTCGACTTTACCGAGACTGCGTCCAAACAGAATTGCTCGAGCAACCCATGGCGAAAAAACAACGGATTCCACACAAGTTCTTGCCCTGGATCGATGCCCGCAAAAAATTCCGGCTCTCCAATGCACACATCCAAATGGCGAGAGAGCTTGGTTTAAGCCCAAAGAGGTTTGGCAGCTATGCCGATCGCACGGACCAACCGTGGAAATTGCCCCTGCACAAATTCATCGAGGCTCAATACGAAAAGCAATTCGGCAAAGAGCGGCCTGATGAAGTCCTGTCGATGGAAGAAATCGCTGCCGCACATGTTGCCAAGCGAGCGGCAAGAAAAGGCGAAAAAGCCAAGCTAACGCAGCAATCAGCAACCAGCACCGAAACCACCAGCACTGAAACCACCAGCACTGAAACCACCAGCACTGAAACCACCAGCACTGAAACCACCAGCACTGAAACCACCAGCAC
>JAQWPZ010000030.1 GCA_029245125.1 Rubripirellula sp. | reverse complement strand
AACCAATCGAACCGGATACCCGTGGCGTCACGACCATCCGCCAGTTGATGGAAAAGCACCGTAGCAATCCAGCATGCTACGAATGTCACCGCAAAATTGACCCCATCGGTCTATCGCTGGAAAATTACGACCACATCGGTGCGTGGCGAGACCGTTATGGCAAACAATTGCCGATCGATTCGTCGGGCGAATTGCCCGACGGAACCGCGATTCCAGGACCGAGCGGAATCAAGGCTTTCCTGATGAAGCGGCCAGAGCAATTCACACAGTGCTTGACCGAGAAGTTACTTGTTTATGCACTTGGTCGACGCTTGAGCTTCGCAGATCGCGATGACATCGAACAAATCGTTACTGCCATGCCAATGCACGATTACGGTTTCCGCGAACTCATTCAACAAATCGTCAACAGCAAGGCCTTTCATACCAAATGAAACCAGTTCTCATCGCGATAGCGTTGTGCCTGTTCACCACAGCGGCACCAGCAGCAGAACGCCCCAACCTGATTCTCATCATGGTCGACGATATCGGCCAGGACGGAATCAGTTGCTACGGCGGGCAACAGCAAACTCCCAATTTGGATAAGCTTGCAAAAGCTGGTGTTCGGTACGAGACGGTATGGTGCGCGGCAATCGAAAACTCCGCGCAAGTCAGCCTGCTCACAGGGCAATACCCATTTCGACATCAATACGATGCTTCCCTGCGTGGTCTTAAAGACTTGATCTGGACGAAGCAAACAACCTTTGCTCGCAGACTCCGTGAGTCTGGCTACGCGACCGCCGTTGGCGGTCATTGGCGGCTAAATCGATTGGAAAAGCAATCAGATGCATTGCAGCAGCATGGTTTTGATGAACATTGCGTCTGGACCAAATCTGACGGTCTGCTGCCAGCGACTAAGACAGAGAATCGCAACGGCTACATGATGATCAATGGTCACCCCGAAGCAGGTCCGTACGACTCAAAGAAAATCAACTCTTTCTTGATCGATTTCATCCGGCGAAAAAGAAAAGAGCCCTTTCTTATATTCTATCCGATGCCGCTTGGTGTCAGCCCAAGAACGCCAACACCTGAAACCACTCCCGTCAATAATAAAAACGCAGAATTCGCTGCTGATGTGACTCGGATGGACCAGCTCTTAGGTGAACTGATTGAAACCGTAGATAACAGTCAAAGAGCGTCCAACACCTTGATCGTTTTCACCGGCGGCAATGGAATGTTCAGCTCAGGACGTTCCGTCAGACAGCCACTCATGAACAAAAGAGATCGTGGAAGTGATTGGGGCGTCCGAATTCCGTTAATCGTTCGTGCACCGTTCTTGACATCGGGTGGTCGTGTTTCGAAAGACCTTATCGACTCCACCGATTTTTATCCAACATTTCTCGAACTAGCAGGAATTGATCTACCCAAGGATTTGAAATTGGATGGAAGATCTTGTGTACCTAGCCTGCGAGGCAGCGAAGATCCCTTCGAAAAAAGAAGTTGGATTTTTTCCCAGGTGGGCGAGTTCCGAATGGTTCGCGACTGGCAACATATATTGGATACCCAAGGAAATTTCCACGACCTGACCAAAGACCCGCACCAACAACGTGACGTCAGTCCATTGGACAAGATAGCCCCCGGTCGCCGACAACGCCTCGAGATGATCTTGAATCGTTTTCCCCAAAGTGCACCCGTTAAAGCTGCCCCCACCCCAGACCAGACGCAATCGCTGAAATGAACCACTCCGACTTGGCTGCCATTTTCGGTCTGCGGCGGGAACAATCGATTCAATCCTTCCTCCAGTCACTGCAGCATCATGTGGCTGCCCAAAAAAACTTGCTTACTCATTAAGGCTCGACTGACGTGTCTTCCTATTGGCATCCAGCGTTTTGTGGATCGACTCCAGCATTGCCTGACTGGCTGCCTGATCATCTTTGGTGGGATTGATCACGGGGACGCGACCGGCCGCACTCGATGCATCGACTGACGCTACTACCTCTCCGGCAATCGCCCAGATGAGTGCCTTTTGCAGCATGACCTGCTGTAAGAGGGAGCCGATAGAACGCACGTTCCCGAAATACTGCACGCCCGGAGTTTGCGGTGATCCCAAAAATGGCTGCGCGTCTAGCCGTATCTTCTTTTCAAGCAATTCGGTCTGCTTAATCGCTTCTTCGATGCTTCCGACTCGAGCGAGAGCGAGAGCGTGCGCCGCCTGAACCTCCCAACCAATCCCCTCTGTTGGTCTCCCTGCTTCCGCCATGCTGTCTTCGATTCGAATCGACACAAAAGGTTTCGTCAGCTTCGTCATCACTTCATTCATTTCCTCGGGATAGCCGAGAAGCAAAGCTGGCCAGAGTTTCCTCGCAATTTCGCAAGCGTCGTTCCGACTCGATTCTGTTCCCTGAATCGTTCGATTGAAAAAATCGGCCAATCCACGAAGCTCATTCATCGTTTGAGCTGAGGGTTGAACACCTGATTCAATTAACTGGATTCGCTCGCCGACCAAATCGACTACGGCGGTCCTCAGTTCACAAGTCCAGTACAACTGTTTTGCCTGTATTGAATCGCCCCACGGGCAATCTTTCGCCTTGGTTTCCGCAATCAGATCATCAAGCATTTTTTGGGTTTCGGCTGTCAGCTCGGATTCTCTTACCGCGACGACCGCCTGCGGCTTGTCTTGCGGTGCGTTGGCGTTCTCGGCTGGAACGAGACCAGTTGGCTGATCACCGCCTTGATCCGGCTGAAGTGGGAATAACAAGTTCACAATCAACAAACAACTCATCACAACAAGACTCATCAGTGAAACTCCGATAATGGTTTTACGAACTAGGGATTCCGAATTTGGTATTGGGAAGTCTGGGATCTGCGGGAGTGGCGAAACGCTCGGCTGCTGAGTGTGACTTAGGCAGGCCTCCAATAACCCACGCACCTCCTCAGCTGAACAAAAGCGATTCTCTTTTTCCTTTGCCATCAACTTGCCGATGATTGCACATAACCAATCCGGCATCTCCGAATTCAAATCACGAATTGGCTTGGGAGATTCATCTGTGATCTTTCGCATTACAGCGTAAGGTGATTCCGCTCGAAATGGCGGACGGCCAGTGGCAAGCGTGTAAAGCACACTCCCCAAACTGAACAGATCACTGGCTGGACCGACCGATTCACCGCGTGCCTGTTCGGGTGACATATATTCTGGCGTTCCGAGGACGGTTCCTTCGCGGGTCACCGAAGCATCATCCGCAGCTCGCGCCAGACCAAAATCGGTGAGTTTAGCTCGCTCAATACCATTCTCCAAAAGAATGTTGGCAGGCTTGATGTCGCGATGGATGATCCCTTGGGCGTGCGCGGCCGCCATACCGGAGAGAACTTGAACACCGATTCGCAAAATTTGGTGGAGATGCAGGAAACCCTCCGCATCAATTCTCTCCTGCAATGAAGTTCCATCAATAAACTCCATGACTAAATAAGGCAGGCGATCTTCATCAACCGAATGGATCGTCACCACGCTCGGATGACTGATTGCAGCAGCAGCCTGTGCCTCACGTAAAAATCGTTTTCGGGCGGTGGCATTCAAAGCCAGGACAGGAGCGAGGACTTTGACAGCAACAATGCGGTTGAGCTTCTCATCGCACCCCTTCATGACGATCCCCATTCCACCAATGCCAATCACTTGGCTGATCTCATAAGATCCAAGGCAACCAAGAGAGTTGGACTGATTGGAGGGACGCAGATAGTCCACCACAAAATCATCGAACTGGATCGGGCGAGGATATTCAGACTCCCAAGTCCTGGACCGGATGCAGTCCATCACGTGTAATAACGACTGATCCAAAACATCCGTTGGTTGTTGCAAATGGGCAATGACTCGTTCCGCTGCATCATCCACTTCGACCAGTGTGTCCAGCTCATTCTGGCAAGCTTCGCAGGTTTCCAGATGTTGTTCCAAACGCTCTCGCACACTCTCGTCGAGCGTCTCTTCGATCAACTGCGGGAGATGATGCGATCTCGGACATCTATCTTGTTGAATCATGATGATTCTCCTTCCAACAGCTTGATCTCCTGCTTAATCCGATGGATCACACGAGCCTTCGCCAACCGCACTGCCGCTGGAGTCATGTTTAACTGAATCGCCACTGCCGCAGGTGATTCACCATCCACAGCTGTGTTCCAGAACGCCAACCACGTCGACTCCTGAACCATTGGACGAACCTGCTCGCTAGCGCTGATGAATAAACGGTGTTCGTACTCTTGTTGCCAAACCTTGGATGCGTCGTGTCGCTCATCAGGCTGATCAATCAGTTGCCGGTGAGCTCGTGGATGACCCTTTGCATCTGGAGACTTCGCCGCATCTCGCCAAAAGTTCCGTACCTTGTTTTGCACCACAGTAAAAAGCCACCCACGAAATCGTCCCCGGTGGGCGTCGTAATCAAATGACTTGATCGCCGCCGCCACGCTGGCCATCACCTCTTGGGTGAGATCCGCTGCATCTGCATCCTGCAACCCCTGTTGCTTGAGAAATCGAAAAACCGCAGGTGCGTATATCTCAACGAATCGTGACCAGGATTCCGTGTCACGCTCGTTGCGAATTCGAACCAGCAAGCTGGGTTGAGTCTCTGGGGATGCTGCCATCGGTGATCTTTCTACCTTTCATAAAGAAGTACACAGAGCACAACGAAACGCATCGCGAATTTCGACATTTTTCTGTTCCGCAATGCTTTATTGAAGCGATAAGTTGTTGATTCACAGAGGTTTGCGACGACAAAAAACCGCCTGGACACTCTTGGAACCCGAAAAGCTGAAATTTCTTCGGATCACAGTGGAAAAATGTGACACGAGAGATGCGGCATCGAACACCTGAACGGCCATCGACAACTGCACCCGTTTTCCTGCGCAAGGCCGCGTTGGAGTATCATGTGCCGCTGCCGAGACGTAAGGCCCGGTTAATTCTGTACTACCCGAACCCCCTCCCTCTTGCACATTCATTCGGAGCAGTCGTTTGCACTGCGTTTCCCTTCCGATTCATTTACCGAGTTCCTGTTCGCCATGCTTTCGACCGCTTCTAATTTCCATTGGTTTACGAAACACGCTGTATTGAGTCTTGGCTTTGCGGCATGGGTTGCTACCTGTTCGCCGGTCGTCGCCCAAAATAGTGAAGCCCCAACGCTCGAACTCGACAAGCCTCTGTTTGCCTATGTCGGTACCTTTAGTTCGCCATTGCAAGATGTTCTGCCGACACAGGTTGACCTTCCCCCCGGTAATGGTCGCGGGATCCACCAATTTCAGGTCGATCGCAACACTGGCGAAATGATTCCGACGGGAATCGTTCGCATGGGGAACAGCCCTAGCCATTTGACTGTCAACGCCGACGGAACCCGACTCTATTCGGCGAACGAGACGGATCGCGTTGGAGAGGAACGGCATGGAACCGTCAGCGCTTTTTCCATCGATCCGACTAGTGGAAAGCTGACGAAACTCAACACTGTAACCTCCGGTGGCGCGGGCCCAACCTACATCAGCATCCACCCGAATGGGCGTCATCTATTCGTTGCCAACTACTTTGGTGGATCAATCTCGGTGCTGCCAATCTTGCCCGATGGTCAGCTAGGGGACGCAACCGACATCCAGCAGGATGACGGAACGATTGGCCCCACGGTGGCGACCAACGCACCGCCGGGTAGCTTCGCATTCAGCGGACACGATCGCACCCATGCACACATGATCAAAACCGACCCTACCGGCAAGTTTGTGCTGCACGTTGATCTCGGGCTCGATAAAATTTTCATTTGGAAATTCGATTCAAACCGAGGTCGATTGATTGCGAACGATCCTCCCGCGGTTTCTCTGCCGCCGGGCGATGGGCCAAGGCATTTCGATTTCCACCCCAATGGGCGATGGTTCTATTCGATCCAGGAAGAGGGATCGACGGTCGTGCTGTTTGATTGGGATGCCACTACCGGACGATTATCGAAGCGGCAAACGATTTCGTCACTTCCACCGGGTTACGCGGGCAGCAACTTCTGCTCGGAAATCTTGGTCTCATCCGATGGCCGTCACCTGTATGCTGGTAATCGCCTACACGACAGCGTCGGCATTTTCGCCATTGGCAAAGACGGAGAATTGAAACATGTGGGCGATGAAGGAACGCGTGGAAATTATCCGCGAAGTTTTGAATTTGATCCCACAGGTAAGTTTCTTTATTGCTTGAATCAGAGAGCGGACAACATCGCTGTGTTCGATGTAAATCGTCAAACAGGTCAACTCAGTTTCACCGGTCACTTCACACCGGTCGGCAATCCGTCAGCGATCGTCTTTTTGGAACTTTCAAACAAGCATTAGAGCGGACTTGTCGCGAGGAGAATCAAAATGATCCGCACCAGCTATGGAATGTTGTTGATCTTGTTGACCAGCGTGTCGGTCATGGCAGAAATCCGGCACGTGCCAGGTGATTTCCCAACGATTCAAGCCGCGATTGATGCTTCTGCCGTTGGGGACACGGTTCTGGTAGCACCGGGGCGATACGAAGAACGGATTCGACTCATAACTGGCGTCACGCTGAAGAGCGAAGGAAATGACCAGATCGGTGTCGAAGGAATGAAACGAGCCGAAGCGACGATCCTTGACGGCGGTGGAAACGACGGTGACCGGCCGGGGGTCGCGATGGCCGAGAACAGTGTGTTGGACGGTTTCACCGTGACCGCCGTCGGCCAATATGATGACGTGCTTTGGCAAAAGCATTTTGATTCCAAGGGTGAACAACTCGGTGATGACGAAGGCTCCGTACAGGCTGAGGGAACCGTCCCGGCAATCGCCATCAGAGGCATCAGCTGCACCGTGACTAGTTGCATCGTGCACCACAATGGTGACGTAGGAATCGGAATCCTCGGCAGCAGCTCCACGGGGAAGCCGATCGTTATTTCCAAAAACACCTCCTACCGCAACCTCGGTGGTGGAATTGGGATCGCTGAAAATGCCGTCGCGATCATCCAAAACAATCGTTGCAAGCTCAACCTGCGAGCTGGGATTGGATGTCGTGCAGCAAACCCCATGATCATCGAAAACGAATGCTTTCAAAATGTGCGTGCCGGCATTGGCTGTCGCGAAGGCGCGCGACCAATCATTCGCGAAAACAAATGTTTCCAGAATCGCCGCGCAGGGATCGGCATCCGCATGAAAGACACAACACCGATCGTGGAAGGCAATGAATGCTACGAGAATGAAATGGCCGGAATCGGATCACGTGATCATGCCAGCCCAATCCTAAAAAACAACCTTTGTCATCACAATAAGATGGCCGGAATTGGCTGCGATGGATCAACGCCCTTAATCGTCCGAAATGAATGCCGCGACAACCAAATGGCAGGAATCGGATTGCGGATGGCTGCGAATGCTTTCATCCACCAAAACCAATGCCATCGCAACAAGTTGGTAGCCATCGGTATCACGCAAGGCTCCACAGCCATGGTGACCGATAATGACCTTTCGCGGAATGGCGGCGCACCGCCTCTGATTGCCGTCAAGGACGGTTCGGTCGCCACGATTCAAAACAATCGAATCGCAGGTGGTGGTGTCGCGGGCATTTTGGTCCAAGGCAAGGTAACGATTCACGGAAACCAATTTCAGGGTGCCGGTAAAACTCAAGGCAACGCGATTTGGGTGTGGGAGGGATCAACGGCGACTATCACCAATAATCAGTTGGATCAATATCGGGCCGCCGTCAACGCATCCAAAGCTTCCGTGAATGTGACCGGTAATACGATCAAGCGGTTTCAAAAAGTCGCGATCATCGTCAAGTCGAGCACTCAACCGCCGCTGATTCACAACAATCACGCCATCTCATCAGATCCCAATTCACAGGTGGTAGACATCAAGGGGATGCCCGGCGTTTTGTCTGGCAATGAAATCATCAAGGAGTGACCACCAGATTGGGCACCGGCAATTCCGCAAAAGCCGACCAACTGTTTGGCCATCGATTCTCGCCATCGAGTCGCCCAATGGGGCCGTTCCAATTGCCCGAGGGTGCCGCAGCGATCCACTTTCCGGAACGGATTAATGCAACGTCCTTCAGAAAGCACCTATTTCCAAAATGAGAACACAGCCTTGATCGGGTAAGGTCTTAGTGAACAAAACGCTAGCCACATGCTTGGAACCCGATCCGTGACTCGACCCAACCTAGAAATCCTTGCTTACGAAGACTCGCCGTTGGGCCCGCTATGCCTTCGTCGGCGGGAATTGTTATCTGAACCAGGAACCATGGTCACCGAGGTGACGCTGAACCATGAGTTTCTGATGAGCAGTTACAACACAGATTCGGAACGTGCGATTTCGAACCGGTCAATCGAGATCCATGGCGGCAGCCAATTGAAAACATTGGTTGGTGGCTTCGGTCTCGGATACACGGCCTGGGAACTTCTGCGGCACGCCAACGTGGCAACAGTCGAAGTCATCGAATACCTTCCACAGGTACTTGATTGGCTTCAGGCAGAACTAATTCCATTAGCACCCGAGTTGAAAGCAGCAGAACATTTAAAGCTCACGCCTGGGGATGTCTATCAACGATTACTGGGCGAACCAGTGGAAGAATTCGATCTGATCGTGATTGACGTCGATCATTCTCCTAGCGACCAGTTGGGCGAAGAGGAGCACGAGTTCTACACAGCGAAAGGGCTAGCCGCCGCGAAACAACATCTATCCGACGGCGGCGTCCTAGCGGTGTGGTCCTATGCCGAGAGCAGCGAATTCTCGGAAGCATTACGAAAGACGTTCGACACGGTTCACCTGGAGCCGATCAGAACATTCAATCCCCTCGTCAATCACGAACAGACGGACTGGCTGTTCTTCGGCGTAAAATGAGTTTTTCCAAGCGGAACCGAAGATAGAAAACTACACAGAAAAAACATTGCTCGACGGACGCGATCACCTCGGCAAGGCGAGCAAACGAGGATCAGGCATGCCTCTGCTTTCCGTACGAGCGGCACTGGGGCAGCAGATCTCAGAGTAGGAAAACACCTAAAACACTTCAGTAATTGCCTCGGCAGGCGTCGGGAATCAAGAACCCGGCCTATCTTCATTTGGGCTCAGACTGCCATCATTTGTTGGCAAACGCGGCTTCGAGCGGGATCTAGAACCACGAAGATCCTCGCGTGATTCAATCATGGTTATCATGAGGAACCAGAGCGTCGTGTTTCAGCCGTCGCTTTCCCGCCCGATTCCCACCCTGATCCAGACTTTGAGTTGCGACGATGATTCGTGTGTTCACCGTATCGGCCTCAATGATCCTGTGCTGTCACTTGGTTTCCACAGCCGGTGCCGAGCGACTGACCTATGAGCATGACATTCGGCCAATTTTCCGTGCACATTGTTTCGACTGCCACGGGGCCAGCGAGGAAATCGAGGGAGAACTTGACCTGCGTCTCGTCCGATTGATGATTCGGGGAGGAGACTCAGGACCCGCAATCGTTGCCAGCAAACCAGACGAAAGTCTTCTTGTTGATCGCATTCGCAGCGGTGACATGCCGCCCGGCCCAAGTCATTTGTCAGACCAAGAGATCGATACGATCGAACGATGGATCGCGTCAGGAAGTAAAACGGCACGACCAGAACCGGCAAAGATCGGACCGGGTCTCGGAATCACACCAGAGGAACGGAGCTTTTGGTCATTCCAACCAATTCACCGCCCTGCCCTTCCGGTTCTGACCAAACGTGATGAAAGCTTGGAGATTGAGGAACCGATCGACTTTTTTGTCATTGCGAACGGTCACGAGATTGCCACGCAGGCAGACCGAAGAACACTGGTCATTCGTGCATATTTTGATCTGATTGGGTTGCCGCCAACACCAGCGGAATTGCAAGACTGGATTGAAGAGCCGAGTGACAAGTGGTTTGATCACTTGCTAGATACGCTACTTGCATCACCACATTATGGCGAGCGATGGGGCAGACATTGGCTGGACATTGCAGGATACGCTGATTCCGAGGGCTACTCTGCTGCCGACACCGAACGCCCATGGTCTTGGAAGTATCGCGACTGGGTGATCCGCGCTTTAAACGATGACAAACCGTTCGACCAATTCTTGACGGAACAACTTGCTGGTGACGAATTAGCAGGCCCGATCAGTGGCGACCTCACAGCCAATCAGATTGGACTGTTGACGGCGACCGGCTTCCTCCGCATGGCAGCCGACGGAACCGGCAGCGGAGCGAATAATAGCGAGGGGCGAAATCAAGTCATGATCGACACACTGCAAATTGTCGGCACCTCACTTTTCGGACTGAGCTTGCAATGCGCACAGTGTCACGACCACCGTTACGACCCAATACCGCAGTCTGATTACTACGCGATGCGGGCCATTTTTGAGCCTGCAATAGATTGGAAGGCATGGAAACCTCCGGCACAACGGCTCATTTCTTTGTACACCGCGTCCGATCGTCAGAAAGCTGCCGAGGTCGAAGCGGAAGCACAAGAACTCGCGAAAACAAAGGCCCAAGAACTCGCCGAGTACATGCAACAGGCGCTCAACCAGGAGCTGATGAAATACGATCAACCACTTCGCGATCAACTCAAGGTCGCTTATCAAACCGCTGTCGCAGAACGCAACGATGAACAAAAACAAATCCTAGCAAAGCATCCCAGCGTTAATATCACCTCGGGCAACCTCTACCAATACATCCCTGATTCAAAACCAAAACTCGCCGAATTTGATAAACAGATCCAGCAAATCCGCAGCAAGAAACCAATTCAAGAATTTATTCGCGCTCTCGTCGAACCACCAAGCCATCAGCCAGAAACGCGACTTTTCCACCGGGGTGATTTTCAACAACCGAAGCAATTGATCAGTCCAGCCGCGTTCACCGTTACGTCCGAACCGGGTCAGCAAGCTGTATTTGCATCTGATAATGAGCAATTAACGACCAGCGGTCGTCGACTCGCGTTCGCTCGCTGGATCACAAGCCGAGACAATCCGTTGCTCGCTCGCGTCATTGCGAATCGCCTTTGGATGCACCACTTTGGAACCGGCATCGTTGCCACGCCCGCTGACTTCGGCAAACTGGGAGCCCGTCCAAGCAACCTACCCCTGCTTGATTGGTTGGCTGACGAACTGATGGTCCAGGGCTGGAGTTTGAAAACGTTACACCGCACCATCATGTCATCCGCTACTTGGCGCCAACAAGTGTTGGATGCGTCACAGAAAGATTATGCCAGTCGTAGGCTGCGAAGACTCGAGGCAGAGACCATTCGCGATCGCATGCTGGTAACCACCGGACGTCTCGATCCCAAACTGTTTGGCCGCCCCATCCAATTGAAAGAGGATGACACCGGTCAAATCGTTGTAGAGAAACCCCAGAAACGACGCAGCCTGTACCTCCAGGTTCGCCGCAGTCGCCCCGTCGCAATGATGAGTAGCTTCGACGCACCAACCATGGAGACGAATTGTGAGATCCGTTCCAGTTCAACGGTCGCGACCCAATCTCTCATGATGCTGAACGGACAATTCATCCTAGAAAGAGCGATCGAATTCGCCAACCGAGTGGCCGCAGAAGAATTGGATGCTGAGTCTCTGTCAACGCTGCCTGCTTTCGATTTCCCAAAACCGCTTAGTGATAGCTGGCAATATGGTTTCGGCAGCTATGCCCAGGACATCGAGCGGACTGAATCGTTCACCCCACTGTCGCATTGGAACAACAATCAGTGGCAAGCGGGTCCAGCCTTACCCGATCCCAAACGAGGCTGGGTATTGCTGAATGCTCAGGGAGGTCACCCAGGTGGTCCTACCCACGCAGTGGTCCGTCGCTGGACTGCCCAAGCCACTGGTTCGATCAAGATCGATGGCAAACTGTCTCACCCATCGGCCGCTGGTGATGGAGTTCGCGGCAGAATCATTTCGAGTTCAAAAGGAATACTTGGCGAATGGATGGCGAAATCCAATTCAACGAACACCAGCGTGTCCACCGATGTCAACATGGGTGACACGATCGATTTCATTACCGACTGCCAGAGCAATCATACCTCCGACTCTTTCAGTTGGCCTGTGACGATGACCTTCAGCGACAATGACCAAACAATGATCTATTCCTCTGTTGATCAGTTCTCAGGACCATCCGATCCAGTTGCCATGATTCCAAGCCAAATCATCCGCGTTTGGGAACTCGCTTATTGTCGGCGACCAACCGAGGCGGAATACCGGGCTGGCTGCCAGTTCATCGCCCAGCAGCTCAGCACCTTTCGGTCAAACCCAACCGCAATTCCGCAAGGTCGCACAGCGATCCAACAAGCGATGACGAATCTATGTCAATCAGTGTTAAGCTCCAATGAATTCTTGTATGTCGAATAACCAATTGGTTCTCACAGCACATACAAATCAGGTGGCCAGATGACGATCTCACGACGAAATTTTCTACAACAGCAGGGCATGGGTGTGGGAGCCATCGCGCTATCCTGCTTGATGCAACAGGAACAATCGCAGGCGAACCCCAAAAATGTCCCCAAGCGGCCGCCTGTGTTCGACCTCAAGCCCAAGCCGCCGCATCACCAACCACGTGCCAAGGCAATGATCTCGTTGTTTCAGCACGGTGGCCCTTCCCACATGGACCTCACCGATCCGAAACCCGAACTGACAAAATTCGATGGCACAGATTACACGGAAGAGGTCGGATTCAGCTTTGTCAACGAAGCCAGCAAGAAGCTTATGGGGACGAGGTGGAAGTTTTCCAAACACGGCCAGTCTGGAACGGAGCTTTCGGAACTGCTCCCTGAAACTGCCAGCATCGTTGATGACATCTGCCTGATCCGTAGCATGCACACAGGCGCGAATGGGCATGAAGTTTCGATTCGATATTTCCACGGGGGTGTTCCGGGTGTACTTGGCCGCGCTCACCTTGCATCTTGGTTGCTCTACGGACTCGGTTCCGAAACCAACAACTTGCCGGCTTACATGGTGCTCACCGATCCGGCTGGTCATCCCGTCGATGGCGCCAACAACTGGTCAAGCGGATTTTTACCCGCGTTATACCAAGGCACGGTCCTGCGGGCGAAAGAACCACGCATCTTGAATCTTGACGCGCCTGCGCATCTCGCGGGAGCTCCACAGCAACAGAACTTGGCATTCCTGCAACAGCTCAACCGAAGGCACGCTGATCGATTTAAAAACCCAAGCGAATTAGAAGCGAGAATCGCGAGTTATGAACTGGCTGCTCGTATGCAAACCGCAGCGACCGATGCACTCGACATCTCACAAGAAACAAAAGCGACACACGCACTTTACGGATTGCATGATGAAGCGACGCGAGAATATGGAACCCGCTGTTTGATCGCCCGTCGACTAGTTGAGCGAGGCGTTCGATTTGTTCAGCTGTTCTTAAATGGCCAGCCCTGGGATAATCACAGTAACATCGGAACAGCTCTGCCGAATGTTTGTCGCAAAACTGACAAACCAGCTGCAGCCCTAGTCAAGGATCTTAAACAACGGGGAATGCTGGACGAAGTTCTCGTTCATTGGGGCGGTGAAATTGGTCGGCTACCGGTTACCCAAAATCAGGGCGCGGCAGAAAAACACGGGCGAGACCATAATGGTCAGGGATTCAGCATTTGGATGGCCGGTGGTGGAATCAAAGGCGGCATGACGTATGGAGCCACGGATGACTTTGGGCATCGGGCCGTCAAAGATGTCGTAACACCCAATGACTACCAGGCGACCCTCATGCACCTCTTCGGACTTCAATCAAACGACTTGGTATTTCACCAAAATGGTGTTCAACAAACGATCACAGCAGATCGCCCCGCCCGGGTTGTACGGGAGATCCTGACATGATCGGCAATGCAAATGATCGGCATCGACCACGAATCAACTCCTCGTTACTGCGCGCGAACAACGCGAGCGATAAAGCGGCTCTACGAATCCAAAAACACGGGGCATCACCATGCGCGCACTGATGGTCGTCGTTTCAATATTGTCCGCACTTCCGACAACAACCATCGGACAAGTGCCAACCGCCATCGACCAATTCATTCGCACACATTGTGTTGATTGCCATCTTGACCGTGATTCAACCGGTGGGATCCAATTCGATGATCTCGGCTTCGACCTGAACAAGCAAGAAATTGCCCGACGATGGATTCTGATTCACGACCGTGTCGCTACAGGCGAAATGCCCCCAGCGAATACGGATCAACTTGACGCAGCAGCGACCACAAGTTTTTTAAAAACACTTGGTCGCGAGATCCAAGCAGCAGAAAAGAACCGAAGTGACGTAGTTCTCAGACGGCTCAATCGGCATGAGTATCAGAACACAGTGCGTGACTTGTTCCAAACGAATGTGCTCGTCAATGGCCTCCCAGAAGACACATCAACGGATGGATATGACACCGTCGGTGAAGGATTGGCCATGTCAGCCGAAGCAATGCAAACTTATCTAGACACCGCGGATCAAGTGTTAGATGCGGTGTTCGGTCCGCCCACCAAGCCATCCCACATCCGGCACGAGACCAATCTTCTAGACCAAGTCGACTGGAAAGGACGCCCCCAACTGGAAAACCAGATCGGCAAGATGTTTCGACGCACCGAGAAAGGATTGGTGATTTTTCAATCGAATTATTGCCCTACCAATCTCGTCAACTTTTCGCGTCTTCGAGCACCGGCCGGCACCTATCGGGGAACGCTTCAGGTTCGCGCTATTCAAAGCGATCAACCAGTCACACTCCGCATCTATGGTGGCGACACGATCGTCAATCGACGCGAGCAACATCTTGTTGGATACTTCGACGTCCCGCCCAATGAGTGGACAACAATCGAGTTTGTTGATCGGCTAGTTGAAGATGGTGGCACCTTTTTGCCTAAGTGCTATGGCACGCGTGACACACGCAATAATGCAAATACCTACCCTGAACCTGGCATCGAAATCGGCGACATATTGATTGAGGGTCCGCTGGAAAAATGGCCACCGCCAAGCCGTGCGAAATTACTAGGAAACATTAACACAGAAATAGCCGACACCACCGATGCAGAACGCATACTTACGGAATTTTTACCGCGAGCATTTCGACGCCCCATCCAGTCAGATGAACCTCTTCCGTACATCAAACTTTTCAACGAGGCGACCGAGGCGGGGCGAGACTTTGAATCTGCGTTGCGAGTCAGTTTAAAGGCGGTGCTTTGTTCTCCGGAATTTCTGTTCTTAGAGGAAGCAGGACCAGCACAAATTTCGCTGCAAGAAAAACTCCCCCAGCTCGGGATAATTCCGCAGCGTGATTTGGCGACCCGCCTCTCATATTTCCTATGGAGCACGATGCCTGACGAGGAACTGATGCATCTCGTGGAGCAAGGACAACTTCGTTCGCCCGAGACCCTTCACCAGCAAGTGGAACGAATGCTGGAATCGCCGAAAGCTACCGCATTTACCGAAAACTTCACTGGCCAGTGGCTGGATCTTCGCGACATTGATTTCACCGAACCTGACCCCAATCTCTACCCGGAGTACGATGAACTACTCCGAATCTCGATGATGCAGGAGACAAAACTGTTCTTTGAGCATCTCCTAAAAAATGATTTGCCAGTCACTCGCTTCGTCGATTCAGATTTCACATTTCTCAATCATCGCCTCGCCAGCCACTACGGGATCGAAGGAGTATTGGGCCAGGAATTCCGACACGTGCGATTACCTGTAGACAGTCCGCGTGGTGGACTTCTAACTCAGGCCAGTATTCTCAAGATAACGGCCAATGGAACCTACACCTCACCGGTGCTGCGGGGCGTTTGGATCCTGAACAACATTCTGGGAACACCTACACCACCACCGCCAGATAACGTTGGTTCGGTTGAACCTGACATTCGGGGTGCGTCGACCATTCGGGAACAACTCGCACAGCACCAAGACCTCGAAACCTGCGCCGCCTGCCATTCCAAAATCGACCCGCTCGGCTTTGGATTGGAATCGTTCGATCCCATTGGGGGTCTTCGAACACACTACCGAACAACTGCTCAAGAGGCTCAACGGCCTAAGATCAAACAAGCGGCGTTCACGAATGCCTGGGTGAGATACCGAATAGGATCACCAGTCGATTCATTGACACCGTTCGATGAAGACAGTGAATACAAAGGGGTGAGAAATTTCAAGCAACATCTCGCATCTCAGCCGGACCAGATCGCTCGCAACCTTGCTCGCCATCTGCTTACCTATGCCCTCGGTCGAAAAATCGGATTCGCTGATCGCGCTGCCGTGGAAACAATTGTCCAAAAGACCTCGCAATACGATTACGGTTTCCGATCACTGATCCACCAGATTGTCAAAAGCCCAACCTTTCAAAAGCCATAATGACCATGCATCGCAGAACTGTTCTCCGTGCCGCCGGCGTGTCATTAGCACTCCCCTTTTTGGAATCCGCTGGTGCTGCCCCCTCCACCAACCCGCGGCGGATGGTGGCGATCGATATTGGGCTTGGGCTCCACGCGGCCAACATGCTGCCTGAAAAATCAGGGCGAGATTACGAGCTACCACCGTATTTGCAGCTGCTATCGGATTTCCGCAGTCGCTTCACGGTATTCTCGGGAGTCTCGCATCCAGAAGTTGGCGGTGGGCACCTTTCCTACAAGTCGTATCTGACCTGCGCAGCCCACCCCAATAGCGCCGGCTTCCGCAACACCATCTCGTTGGATCAATTCGCTGCCGCCGAACTTGGCAGTGAAACACGATATGCATCCCTTGCCCTAAGCAATTCAGGACCGGGACTCTCGTGGTCAAGATCTGGTGTTGAAATCCCAACCTTTACCCGCCCATCATTCGTCTTTCGCAAGCTGTTTCTAACCGGCAAACCAAGTGAACAGGCTACCCGGCTACAACGATTGCGGGACGGACAGAGCATCTTGGATGTTGTCACAGACAAAACACGATCAATAGAACGCCGTCTCGGAGGCCGAGATCGCGACAAACTGAATCAGTACTTCGAAGCGGTACGTGAGGCCGAACGAAGACTTGTCAAAGCAGAAGTTTGGGAAACGGAGCCGAAACCAAAGGTCGACGCCCAACCACTGCAAGATGAGACAGACCGCAAGAAGATCGTCGAACGCATGCGATTGATGTACGACGTGATGCACTTGGCACTCGAAACGGATTCCACCCGCTTTATCACCTACAACTTTGCCGGAATGAATTCTGTACCGGTGATCCCAGGAATCGATATCGATTACCACAATCTGTCGCATCACGGCAAGGATCCAGAAAAAATCCGCCAACTAGCGATCGTGGAATCAGCTGTGATCCAAGAATTTGGTCGTTTCCTGCAGAAGCTTCATGACAGCCGACAGGCGAATGGCTCATTGCTCGATTCGACAATGGTTTTATTTGGATCCAACCTTGGGAATGCAAGCAACCACGACACCAAAAACATGCCGATGCTGCTTGCCGGAGGTGGTTTCGATCATGGCCAACATTTGGCATTCGATCGGGCAAACAACTACCCTTTACCCAATTTGTATGTTTCGATGCTGCAGCGTCTTGGAATGGAAACCGACAAATTTGCGTCTGGAAATTCAACACTCAGCGGATTGCGAATGCTGTAACAGAATCATCATTTGTGATCTCTCAGCGTTTTCCCGGGCCGAAGATGGGCTCAGCTCGAAGACCAGCCCGCCACTTTGATTTTACACGAGAAACTTGGGCCGGTATTTCTCCTAGCTTTCCGGTAAACTGCGGTTTGCCCTGTTTGATTTGCCAATTATGTGATCAGCCGTGTGGTTCATTTTGATCTCGAAATTTCATCTTCAGAAGCTACGAACTGTCGTGCACCTATTGTGCCTGGCCATGCTAGTAGTCGGTTGCAACCGCGTTCCAGAACCTGACCAAGCAAACGTAGATCCAGAAATTCCCAGCCAATCCTCTGAGGATAAGTTGCGTGGCGCTTTCGATTTAATGAAACAGGGGCAGCCAGATGATGCATTTAAGATTGTCCAGCAGGTCCTCATTGTTGCACCCGATGATGTAGTTGCCTTGCGGCTTGCGGTAGACATCCAAAGCCAACGAGAGCAACTTTGCGAGGCGGGCGACTTGGCTGTTCGCGTTGCCGAATTGGATTCATCCCTGGCACCGTCGATGCTAGTACGAGCATTCGACTTACACCTCCGCTGCAAGAAATTCGACGTTGCTGAACGTGACCTGAAACGAGCGGTAGCTGTCAACGCAGATGTGCCCCAAGTCCATCGCCTATTAGCTCAATTGCTGAACGCGCAGGGGCGAAGAATCGAAGCGAGCCAACACGTACGCGAGTTAATTCGGTTGCGAGACATTCAGCCAAATGAATTGCTGAGTTTGATCGACTTGCGAGGACCGTTTCTACTGACTTCGTATGGAGAAATTGCCAAAGCCCTGCCGACCTCCCTCTTCTCCCTTGGTGAAGTCCGACTCGCGTACGCTTCCGCGCGAGAGGATCCGGAGAAGCATTTGAAGGCACTGGACCAGATCATCGAAAAATTTCCCGAAAGCACCGCGGCAGCGGCATTGCGGTGTCGAATTCTAGCCGACAACGATCAGTTCACTAAACTGGCTACCGTCTTTGGCCAATTGCCGTCGGGGATTGAACAGCAGGCCGAATACTGGTTCGCATGGGGTGTCATGCTGGCTCATCAGGGGCAAGACCGCGAGGCAGTTCGAGCATTCAGTGAAGCGATTCGTCGCGACCCGACCGACCGCGAATCGATGCGTGCGATGATCGCATCCTGTTTGACGCTCGAAGAAACCGAACGGGCTCTTTTTCTTCGTAAGCGACTGTCCGAGTTGGACCTCATCTTTCGCGTTGCGAGGGAGGCCGATCAGGAGCAGGCTGGCTGGATCTCCAAAACGCTCGAAGCTCATGTCCGGCCTTGGGAAGCTACCGCATGGTTGATGCAGGCCGCGCAGATCGCTGGTGACGTCACGAGTGTCATACCCGAACTCGATCGACGACATGCCGCGATTAGCGCCTGGGAACAGAACGGAACCAAGGAACAATTGCTGACCGCGCGGTTGGATCAGTTGCTGGGATTCAAAGCAAACCAGTGGCCAATGCCAGATCGTGATCAAATAGCCGAACTGTCGAAGGCACCAGCAGAAGCACTGGCTCAGTCTGACGCAAACTTTCTTAACATTGCGACCCAAGTCGGACTCAACACGACATTCCGAAGTGGCTTTCCTCTCGATGGCAAGCCCTTCTCGACGTATCAAGTCAATGGCGGCGGACTGGCTGCCCTGGACTATGACCTGGACGGACGGTGTGATGTCTACGTGGTGCAATCAGACGGCGATCCACAAGTTGATCGAGGTTCGGTCGCCAATCAGATGTATCGCTTGTTGCCCAGTCATAAATACGCTGATGTTAGCGAACCAACAGGGACGTCTGATCGCCGCTTCGGTCAAGGTGTATGCGCCGGCGATGTCAACCAAGATGGCTTCCCTGATCTTTTGATCGCCAACATCGGCATTAACTCCATCTATCTCAATCAGGGAGATGGAACGTTTCGTGAAGCCACCGAACTGCTGACCGACAATCCATTCATGTGGACGTCGAGTCTTGCACTCGCCGACATGAATGGTGATCAGCTACCTGAGATCATTGAGGTCAATTACATCGATGACCCCCAAGCCTATGTAATCAAATGCACCGACAACTACATGGATTGTCAGCCCCAGGAATTCCAAAAGAGCCATGACCGTGTCTTGCGGTGTCAGGCAGACGGAAGTTTTTCGCCATGGCAAGCTTTTGAGATGGAACTTTCGAGCGCCAAGCTTGGTTTCGGATTAGTGGTCGCAAATTTTGATCACAAATTTGGCAACGACTTCTTCGTCTCGAACGACGGAGACTTCAATCATTACTGGGTCAGCGGTGAGTCAGACGATTCGACAAAATCAAAATTCAATTTGTTCGAATCTGCAAATCTATACGGCTGTAACATCGGGCGTGGCGGGAGCAGTCAGGCGTGCATGGGAATCGCCTTTGGCGACTTCAATCGCAACGGAACGCTCGATCTACATGTCACAAATTTTCACAACGAACCGGTCAACCTCTTCTCGCAAACGAAATCAGGGATCTTTACCGACGTGGCGTCCAGACTTGGTTTGGTTGAGCCATCATTTGGTGTCCTTGGATTTGGAACCCAAGCAGCTGATTTTGACAACGATGGCTGGCTAGATTTGGCCGTTCTGAACGGTCACGTTTACGATGGGCGGGCCGACGACATCCCGTTTCAGATGCCCTCCCAATTGTTGCTCGGTAGCCCCACAGGATTTCGACTCCAAGATGCTTCGATCGCCGGCACCTATTGGCAAAAGCAACAACTCGGCCGCACTTTGGCTCTACTGGACTGGGACCGCGACGGCAAAATCGATCTACTCGCCAATCACCTCGATGAACCAGTTGCTCTCTTAAAAAACGAATCCACGACCGGCAATTGGCTGCAGATTGAATTGATCGGCGTGAGCAGTGAACGAGATGCGATCGGAGCAGAAGTCCTCGTCGAATCGGATGGCCAAACATGGCATGGATGGCAGACCGGCGGTGACGGATTCATGTGCACCAACGAGCCAATCGTTCACTTCGGCCTAGGCACCAGCGAAGACATCACTCGCTTACAAGTCACTTGGCCAAGCGGTCGTTCCGAGCAATTTGACGGATTGAAAGTGAACGGACGCTATCTGTTAATCGAAGGACAGGCCGAACCGCATCAACGCTAGAGCGGAGATTGACCAGAGCGTCAAAATCCAGAGCGTCGAAATACAGATGCGTCACCTTCGATCAGCAAATACTGAGCATCGGTTTCAAGATTCTCAAATTCCTGAGTCAGACCACTTGGCCACTGGACCTCAATCCGATCGATCGCGTTCAGATCACCGACACCAAAATCGACAACCGCTTCGTGGCTGCAAAGAAAACCGTCGCCGCCGGTCTGCCAGCCAACCCACCGTTCATCAGCCGCCACCAGCGTCACGATTGCCCCGACGGCATCGCGTTCACTGAGAGTCCCGACCAATTCCACTCGAATGCTCCGCCCTCCACTTCCTTGATTCTCCAACAATGCGACCGGGTCATCGAGGTGGTTCGTCACTAGATCTGGCTTGTGATCACCATTCCAATCCAAGGTTGCCATTGTTCGTCCGACCGCCGTCTCCGACCAATACCGGTCAACCTGTGTATGGCCATCAAGCAACTCGAATCCGTCAGGACCGCCGCGAAACAATTGCGGTCGCATTGCAAAGGGCTGTCCCAACCGGGGATCTTCGCGAACATGTCCATTGAGCACCGCGAAATCGAGCCACCCGTTTCGATCCAAATCAACAGCCACCGTTCCCCACCCAACGGTTTCGCGACTCGGTGAAAACAACCCCATCGATGAACTAGCCGGCACGAACAGTTTCGTGGAGCGTTGCAAGAAGATATCCGACGGCTCGTTCCAAAAGTTTGTGATTTGAAGATCAAACGTTCCATTGCGATCAAAGTCACCAAAGGCCACTCCCATGCAGGCCCGGGCTAAACCATCATGCCCAACCGCGCACCCATACACTCGAGCACTTTCGACCAACACTCGCTCTGTGTTATTTGATGAACCTTGATCAACCCAGAAGTGGTTAGGGCCGGCATCGTTCGCAATGAACAATTCGTTTCCCGCTTGCTTATCGAAATTCGCAATCACCGCCGCGAAGCCATAATAGGGTTCAGACGCGATATCTTCGCAACCATTCCAAACGCTGATTTCACCGTTGGCAGCTACCTGCCAAACACGATCCGCCGCCGCATTGAAAAGCTGCGGATTACAGTTGCCACTTGCCTCTGGAGTGCAGCGTTGGAGGAGGACCTGTGGATCATCAACGTAGTTGACTTCGACGATTTCAGGCAAACGATCACCATTAAGATCACCACAGGCAATCGAGGTGGTCCATCGCCCCGCGGTGTCTGGACTTGCCAAGGCTTGCCGCCGAAAGGTTCCATCACCATTGTTAATGTAGACGAGGTTGGCACCCACGTTTGCGACCAACAAATCGGGGAAGCCATCTTGGTTCAAGTCAGCGATTTCGACACCCTGACCGTACCCTTGGTCGCCAGTCTGAGTGGCCGGTGTGACCTCCACCCAATGGCGACCAGCAAGATTTCTAAAAAGGCTGTTTGGCTTCGATCCCGCTGGATCGAAAGCGTCGCCGCCACCTTGCGACAAATATAAATCCGGCCAGCCATCCAAGTCATAATCGATCACACCGATTCCGCCCCCGGTCAGTTCGTGAAGGAACCGAGACTGATCATCGGGATCTGCGTCACCATTGTCATAACGAAAATCGAGTCCTACGGTCGCCGCCACATTACGCAGATCGAATTGAAAACTGCTGACATTCGGATCGGGCTGTGCATCACCGCTGGCCACTTCAGTCGAACCATATGCTTCATCAGCTGGAAGTGGCCATTGGGAAAGATCCAAACCACACAACGCGGCATTATCATTCTGCCCCGGCGAATCGATCAAGGACTGACGCACCTGCTTGATCTTGTCCCACTCCGTCTCTGACCCGCTGTAGGTTGTGAGAGCGACTGATCGCCAACCCAGCGATTCCCATGGCCGATGCAGCTCCATCATCAAATCAGCCATCCGATTCATTTCTTCGTTCGAACCTCGTTCTTGTCCAAATTTCTTTGCCATCGCCGCCGTTTCAACCAGCAACTGAAATCGCCTCGCGACTAGATCGGCTGCCTGTTCCTGACCGAGGAAACGCAGGGATCGTTGCAAACGATCGTAAGAAAATCGATCCGTTGGATCACGCTGCACTGCTTCGGCCAAACAACGAACCGCATCTCGGTGACGATCTTGGCGGTGCAGCCAAGATCCTAATGTCGCCCAATACTCTGGTTCAATTTCGATTCCTTTGGGTGCTGTTTCGATCCAATCACGCAACGCTGCATCATCCTGAGCGTCCCCATACAGTCGCCCCTCAAATGCCGCAATCGGGAGTGAGTCAGGAAAGGCTTGCCGCAATTGTTGGATCAAATAGATTGCTCCCGCGAGATCACTCTGCGCATGCGACAAGCGGGCTTGGGCGAGCATCGCGGGATTTAGTTGCCCACCAAAGTCGGGCTTTGGCAGCGAATCATCGATGAATGGAATCCCGAACGTCGTCATCGACACTAAATCACGCTCACGAACCCTGCCCAACCGTGCCAGTTCACGGAGGTGGCGGCCAGCCTCGATGCGTCGGCCTTGGTTGTTCAGAATCGATGCCAATTTACGATGAGCACGTACCACGTCCGCCGAATCTTCTATCAACTGCTCAAGCTTCAGTTCAGCTATTTCGTATTCGTTGGCGTCAACCAACAATTCAACCGCCAACCATCGCAGTTCGGCTTGTTTCTCAGGGTCATCCGACTTGATCGACTCTAAGGTTTCTAACGCGGGCAGCGTTTCACCACGTGATGCTTGGTATTCAGCCCACAACTGCAAGACGTCTGCATCATCGGGGTCGGAGATCAATAACGGACTGAGCATTTGTTCCGCGATCGAACGATTTCCGTTTCGCAGGTAATCCTGAATTTCGCCAACTTTCTGCTCCAGTGATTTGGGCTTAATCAGATCTTGTTGCTCGCGTTGCCGCTGTCGACGAAGTAATTCGTCAGCGTCCTGTTCGCTCTGGCTCGGACCGCAACCGACGACAATCAAGCCGAGCAAGACTGTTCCAAACATTTCCAACACAGTTCGCCACTGACGATTATCGACTCGCATCGGTCACCTGTTCGTTTTTCTCGCCGGCCGAGGGCACCGAACGATCGTCGGAATGATCAGACGATTGTTGTTGATGATAGGCAAAAGCTTCCCCAGATCCTTCGACGATCCGATAACCGAACGAGACCGGCAGAGTACCGAAAGATTCACGAGTTCCCGACGGCCAGGTTACGACAACATCTTCCAATTCATTTGCGACCCCAACACCAAGATGAAGACGACGTTGGTTACTACACATGTAACCATCACCTGCCGACAATTGCATCGTGACATCGCGACCATCAACGCGACACGACAATTTTGTGCCGATCGCGTCGCGCTGCCCGGTCGTCGATGTGAAGGCAAAGTCAACCGAGTCGCCAACTTGAACTGATTGATTGATCAACAATGCAAGCGAACCGTAGATCTCGGTAATCGCCAAATCAACTCGGCCATCCCGATCTGCATCCAGAGTGACCAATGCTCGTCCCAATTGATCTCTGCTGAAATAGCTACCCAGCGATTCATGGTTCGCTTCGACCCACCGTTGTTCGTCATCAAGTTGGAACAATTGCGGCGGCATACGATAAAGCGTTTCAGAGCCTTCGACCTCGTCGACATGCCCATTGGCAATCACCAATTCGAGCGATCCGTTATTATCGAAATCGGCCCACTCCGTACCAAAGCCTAACATTGGCATCGAGGGCTGGGCGAGTCCAACTTGAAATGATCGATCGGCCCAGAAACCGGGAGCAATTTGTTCATAGAACGTATTGTGATCGTTCGCGAAGTGGGACAAAAAAAGATCGAGATCGCCATCACCATCTGGGTCACCTGCTGCGATACCCATCGAAGCCTGCGACTGCGATCGTCCACTAACCCCCAAACCTGACAGAAGCCCAACATCGACCAAGCCATCCTCATTGCTTCGGGTCGACCAGAGATGATTGACGGTCATGTCATTCGCGACGTACAGATCGAGTCCTGGGTGGGAGTCCATCTGAGCAGCTACGATTCCAAGTCCCCGCCCAGGTGAATTCTGAACCATCCATTCTGACGTGACATCGTCAAACGTACCGTCACCACGCCCACGCCAAACTCGATCGGGCTCAGGGTCGAAATCGAGTGGCACACAGGTCGCCAAGCCTTTGGTGGTGCGACATTCTTTTTCGTAAGGTTGTTTGCCCGCGCAGTAAGCGACCTCATACAGATCGGCGACTCCATCACCATCGATATCGGCGATCAAGCCACAGGTTGTCCAATGCTCACCATCGAGCCCAACCTGGAGCGAGACCTCACTGAAAGTGCCATCGCCATTGTTTCGATACAAACGATTCCGACCGATATTGGCGTCGAGTAAATCGGGAAAACCATCCTCATTGAAATCACCGACGCAGATGCCTTGCCCAAACCCTCGGTCGTGATAGCCGGCCGGCTTCGCAACATCAGCGAATTGCCCATTTAGATTTCGAAAGAGCCGGTTAGGAGCTGAATCCAACTGGAGTGGATGTCCGTCGAGCACTGCAACGGCCAAATCAGGCCAGCCATCGAGATCAAAATCGATTACCCCAACGCCCCCACCCACACTTTGGTAAATGGAGTGTCCTGAGACCCCCGGTGTTTCGGCAAATTTCGTCTCGTGCACTAGTCCTCGCTCGCTAGCCTGTTGGGCAAATCGCACCGTCCCTGTCTGGGCTAAGCCTCTTTTCGACTCTGCAGCGACCGCCCCACCCCAGTCGACTTCGGGCAGATCACTCAAATCAATTCGTTGACCCAAATCGTACTCGGGCAGTTGCCACGGCGTCTGAACAGTGAGCTTCGATCGAATCTCCATGTACTGATCACGGATATCAGCTTGCAGCTGATCGGGAAGTGACACAGCAAGCCGCGCCCAACCCTCGGCTTCCCAATATCGCCCCAAGTCGAGCATCGCCCGGGCAACCCCCAAGGCGGCTTCTTGTGACCGACCTTCGCGTTCCAAGTGCGTTTTCAGTCGATCTCGCAGATTCGTCCGCCGAACTATCTGCTCCAAGACTTGCTCGGCTTCACTCGCTCGATCGATCTGGTTCAACGCAAACAACAGATGGGGGAGTGCCTCGGGGTAGCTTGCCTGATCAATGCTTAAAGCGGTCCAAAACGCCCGCGCAGCCTGCCCAGGCCGGTCTCGATGCCGTGCCCATAAACCTGCGACCATCCAATAGCTAGCCGCCTGGCGAGCAGCTGCGGGAAGTCGCTCGTGCCACTGGTTCAATTCGTCAAAACGCCCCTGCTGGACGAGCGCCAGCCCGTAAAGATTGTGAGCAGGAATGAATTCTGGATGGCGTTTCAGAACGGGTGCCAGGCGATTAGTAACGTCATCCCAGCGCATCTTAACGTCAGCGACTTGCGCCAAACCGAATTCCGGTCGCAGATCGCTCGGATTCTCCTCGAGCAGCTCCCCACACCACTCGCCATCCGCTTCGACTCGTCGTGGATCCGCTAAAACCTGCAGTAATTCGGGATCCCCCTGGCCATGCTGAGTCAACCAACGCATCGACGGCAGCGTCTGTTGCGCCAAACCGAGCATCGCGGCCAAACCAATTGATTCTGCGTGTGCCTCGGCATTTTGCGGATACTCAGCGGCCCGCTGCTGCAAAACCTGCAGACATTCATAGGCACTGCCGGTGGCCATCAGCTCAACCGCCAATTTAGAAAGCAGTGACGCTGTCGGGGCAACACCCTCGACTGCGAGGACACCGCGATAATGAGCTACCGCGCGAGCGGGGTCGCGAAGCCGCGCTGCCACATCACCCGAAAGCTCCAATGCCTTCACATCATCCGGTGCGGTGATCAGATGATTCCGCAACTCGGCATCGGCCACCTCCAAATTACCGCGAGAGAGAGCTCGCGTTGCAGATTCCCAATGGTTAATCGGCCTTTCCGCCTCTCCACTGGCAGAACCATCAACATTGCCAGGAACTTCGGTTGATTGCCGTTGGCGGCATCCCACCGGCATCACCAACCCTAGAAGCACGATCCAAGACAGTCGATGTCCGAGAGCGATACGATTCAATGACACCTCAACTAACCAGCGTTAAAACCAGCGCTAAAACAATAGTGAACACACGAACACCTTCGATGGAGGACGATCGTGTCGCACCCGGGTGAATTATAACGGCTGAGTCCTTGACTGTAACAAATTGATGGTTGACACTCGCTAGTTCTGTTAAAACGCTCTATGGAGGGGCTGTCCTTTTATCCACCCTTTATTTCGGATCCCACCGATCATGACACGAAAATTCTTTTTGCCACTGTTCGCGATGGTTTTTGTCTCGGCTTTGTGCATCACTGGCTGCTCGACCAGCACCGAAACAACCTTCACTGAATCTGAGCTTGCAACCGCTGAGGAAGAGGCGGAAGACGAGGATTACATGCAAGCTCTCGAAGCCGATATGGAACGTCAACAATCGCAGTGAGAGAACTGCGGAGTGGATCGATTACCCCTCCTGCAAATTCCTCCGGTTCAAATTCTCGCCCTGTCGTCATTTAGGGCGAGAATTTTCCTTGTATCGCAAGGACATTACTTCTAGACTTACAAGCTTGCGTGAGTTTCCTCATCCGATCGGAGAGGCAACGCTCTCGCTATCGTAATCATCTTTTTTTCCTTCTGAGGAGTACTCTATGTCTTCTGTCCGCAAGAAGAAGGCGGGTTTTACGCTCGTCGAGCTATTGGTGGTGATCGCCATCATTGGCGTTTTGGTCGGTCTTTTGCTGCCAGCCGTTCAGGCTGCCCGCGAGGCCGCACGCCGAATGAGTTGCAGTAACAACTTCAAGCAAATCGGCTTGGGACTGCACAACTATCACTCTGCTTATAAGAACCTACCGAAAAACTGCGGTGGTACTTATCGAATCCGGAACATCAACAGCGGTGACCTGAGCAACCGTAACTGGTTGAGCTGGCTCGTTGGCACACTGCCATTCGTTGAGCAGCAAGCCCTCTGGGAGCAAGTCTCCAATCCGTACAACAAGCGACGTAATGGTTCGATCAAGAACCCTGCGTGGCCTTCGATGGGTCCCGTGCCGTGGAGCCAAGACTATCAGCCTTGGCTAACACAGGTTCCAACCTACCGTTGCCCGAGCGATCCAATCGAAGCGGCCAGCAACCGCGTCGCGTTTTCGAACTACACCGTTTGTACTGGCGATGCCATTTTTGAGCAGCAGCACAGCGGTATCGATGATTACGGCGTCGAAATCACCAACGGCACTTGGGGCCACGAAGCCGCTACACGATGGGGTCGGGGTACATTCCGAAACCGCGTGTTCACGAAGTTCCGTGACATCAAAGATGGTCTTTCCAACACCATTATGGCTGGTGAGAACATCGTCGGTGACCGAACCTTCCGCGCCGCCGCTACCATGATCGAACTCGATAACAACGTGTGGGATCAACCACCATCGTTCGCAAAGCAGTTCCTTGATCCAAAGCGTCCCGCTTTCGTGAACACCGAGCCTAACAATGGCGGTATCCCACAATGTGGTGGCAAGCCTTGTTTCGACGGAAATGCGAACCACCAACGTGGTCGCCGATGGTCAGACGGTCGTCCAATGTACGCGACCTTCCACACAATCCTGCCACCAAACAGCTACAACATCCAGCGTTGGCACGGTGGTGGTGGTGCATTCTGTGCTTCCAGCTATCACCAAGGTGGTGCTCACATCCTGATGGCTGACGGGGCGGTTATCTTCATTACCGATTCGATCGAAGCTGGCAATCAAGATCAGGTTCCTTACGGTCGTAACGACAACGTCAACGGTATCCCGATCAACTCGCAAGCTGGAAAAGAAAGTCCATACGGCTTGTGGGGTGCTCTGGGAACTCGATCGTCGGGCGAAACAGTGGAAGATCAATTGAACCAGTAAGGTTTAATCACTCTTTTCACGAGAACAAGTTCGCGGGCGTGGTCACCTGACCACGCCCGTTTTTTATGCGCCAGCCGCGATCTGAGACAAGCTCGTTCGATCGAAACAGGCCTCATTAGGATTAGGTCCGATAGGATGAGATTTCAGAGCTCAAACGTGATTCATGATCGCCTGGAAGTTGAAGCAGATACACCAAGTTTTGCGTCTGCCGATATACTGGCGTTACCGCTTTGTGACCGCAGCGGCAAAACGGTTACTGCCCACGGATCGCAAACCACGGATCGCAAACCACGAATCCCTGCACGCCTTCCAGCTCCTTTCCGACATTTCGCTCATCCTCCACCATGCACCCGAAAATGCTTCGGCTCGTAGCTCTGCTGCTCTCCTGCGTCTGGTTCACCACGGCCGGCTGCGATCGCTCCCCGGACGCTCCCAATCCCGAATCTGAAACTCTCGCGGCCCCTACTGTGGCCCCGGTTGCCGAAGTCGAGACAAAGCAAGTGGAGACGCCACCTTCCCTTGACCGCGACCAAACGCTGGAACGGGCAATGTCACTAATCCGCGATGGGAAAGTGGAAGAGGCCACTGCAGCGTTTCGAGAGCTGCTGATTGCCGACCCCAGTGATGCAGAAGTCCTGTTTCGCATGGCCATTCTCAAGGCCGACACCGGTGACTATCGCTCTGCCATCGAAATGCTGGATTCTATCCCTGTGGAACATCCCGAGGCGGGTCTCCCTGCCCTTGGTCAGGCAGCCGATTGGTGCATGTCTTTGGAACAATACGACCAAGCAGAATCAAGATATCGCAAGGTCTTGGAACTTGCTGGGGATGTCGCGGTGGCTCACCGACAACTTGCTTATCTGTACAACCGACAGGGCCGCCGGCACGAGGCGGCAGTTCACCTACATGCGTTGTGCCGCATGGGCAACATCCAGCAAGATGAATTGCACGCCTTAATGGTGCTCGGACACGCGATTCTGGACGACCCCAATCAACCCGCCACCGGCCCGAGACCCTACTATCCGATCGGGCCTGCCGCGACGGCACGAATGCTGTACACCGCCAATCGCCATGTCGAAGCAGTCGAAGCGTTAGACGAATCGGTCCAATCCGGAACCGCTTCCCCGTCAATCATCGCCTTTTACGGCTTGTTAGCAATCGAAGCCCAAGATCTTGAACGATTTCAGTGGTGGCTAAACAACGCAGATCAATCCGTTCAGCAATTCAGTGAGTACTGGGCCGCCATCGGCGCCTATTTAGTGTCCGAACGTCGATTCGAAGAAGCGATTCGAGCCTTAGGTGAAGCCCTTGTTCGCGATCCAACCAACATTGGTGCTATGCGGCGGATGCATCAATCACTGACCGCACTAAGCCAACCCGAGCAAGCGGATCTGTGGATGGATCGCTATGGAATTCAGCGTCAGGTTACCTTAGCCAGTAACGAGATAGGCCAATCCGAAACACCTGCCCCCGATTCCTATCGCAAGGTTGCGGAGGGTCTGGACCAATTGCAGCGACCGCTCGAAGCAATGACATGGCGAATGTTTGAAGCGTTTCAAAGAAAAGCAGCACCGGCGGAGATGGAGTTATTCAACCAGCGTCGATCAGCGCTGTTTCGTTCTGAAGAAGCCTTCCCCAATCGCAACGATCGGCTGTGTGGCATCGACCTCGACCAATATCCGCTGCCAGATATCCAACTCACCGAAACAGCAGGCACTACTTCCCTCAGTCAAGCTGAGCAAATCAAAACCTTTGCCCCCGCCATCTTTAAAAATGTTGCCGGCGAGGTTGGTTTAAACCACACTTACCAAGTCGCCAGCCAAGCAGTCCCCTATCGATTTGCACTTTACCAGTCGCTCGGTGGTGGGATCGCAGCACTCGACTATGACCTCGACGGCGTAATTGATATTCACTTAGCGCAAGGCAGCGGCGACCCTCCATCGATGCTGGGTGAACTCTCAAATGTTCTTTATCGCAACGTCGACGGTCGCCTGGTGGATGTCACCGAATCAGCCGGTGTGCAAGACACTCGCTACTCCGTTGGACTCACCAGCGGAGACTGGAACCAGGATGGCTTCCCAGACTTGGTCGTCGCGAACATTGGCAACAAAGTCCTGCTGATCAACAATGGCGATGGCACATTCAAACGACAGGTTTTTGACCCAGACAATGAGCACAAAATCTTGACCAGTTCGGTCGCGATGGGGGACCTCACCGGTGATTCACTCCCCGATCTCTACTCACTTCAGTACGTCGAAGACATTGACATGCTGGATCGCCCAAAGACGAATGAAAACGGTGACATTCTGACTGTCTCTCCCAGCTCGTTTCAGCCCGGCATCGACTCGATCGCTGTGAACGACGGCAGTGGCAACATGCTGCATCGAAGCGTCAGCGACTCAAGCGATGATGCCAGCACAGGCTTGGGTGTCGTCATCGCCGATTGGGATGGCAAGCCAGGCAACGAGATTTTTGTTGGCAATGATATTCGAGCGAATCAATTGTGGCGGCGATCGCCTGAGGAGGACAAGTGGATCGACATCGCTGCGGTTAGTGGGTGCGCGTTGGGAGTTGGCGGTGTTGAAACCGCTTCCATGGGAATCGCGGTGGCAGACTTTGATGGCAACGGGCAACGCGATATTCACATCACCAATTTTTATCAAGAACCAGTCAGCCTGTTCATGAATCGAGGCGGAATTTTCCAAGACCGTTGTGTTCAGTATCGACTCCATCGTGACAGCGCGACGGTTCTTGGATTCGGATGCCAGGCACTGGATTACAACCTGGACGGACGCCCTGACTTAGCTGTCACCAACGGCAACATCGAAAAAGCCCCTGGTGAACCGCTTGAACAATCGCCACAACTCTTTGTCAACCTCGGCGATCAGTTTCAGCTTTTGGACGTCGAAGATTCCTCCGCCTATTGGCAAGGCGAGTACCTGGGACGCGGAATGGCGAAATTGGATTTTAACTTGGATGGCAAGCAGGACCTGCTGATCACGCACCTCGGTTCCCCGACCGCCCTGATGGAGAACCAAACCGAGACCGATCATCACTGGCTTTCCATTCAACTTGTTGGCGTTGAATCGGAACGCGATGCAATTGGTGCCCAGGTCGACGTCTATGCAGGAGAACGAAACTGGACAAATTGGATCGTTGGAGGTGACGGCTACCTGTGTCGGAATGAACCAGTCGTGTTCTTCGGACTCGCCGACACAACCCGCATTGACCGAATCGTTGTGACATGGCCAAACGGTCAACAGCAAACGTTTCCTGAGATGCCGACCGACCGCCGCGTTCTATTGATCCAAAATGATCCAGAGGCGTTTCCTCATGCGACGCCGCTCTCGAAGTGAGTTACCTGGACCACACGCGGTCTCGTTAATGTCGCACGGCATCTAGGATCAGCCGTCGGTGATTCGGCAGCCTGGCGTCTCGCAGCAAACCATTTCAGGGACGTCTGCCACCAAACCAATAACAGCCGGCGGAATCATGACGATTCCTGCAACCGCATCGATTCGTCGAGGCAGCAGACACGCCCTGAGGCAGCAGAGGTCGCTCTGGACGAGCCGCTGACGCATCCTCTCAACAGAACCTGCAAACGGACAGGATCAGAGCTCTCCGCCCGGCTAAGGCGTCGTCGCCTGCAATTTCTCAAGACGCAGCTTGTGCCGTTCAGCCAGATCAGCATGCCGGGCCGATTCGAGCGTGCGCCCCTGTAATCGCAGGATCGCGCTCAATAGTTGATGCGCATCTACATAATTTGGAGCCAGTGCGACCGCCGTCGTTAAAGCTGCCACAGCACTCGCAGAATCGCCTGAATTTTGCTCTGCGACCCCCATCTGGAAGTAATCAAAAGGCTCGGCCTGATACTTGGTGACTTCACGGTAGTATTCAACAGCCTTTTTGAAATCACGTCGCTGGTAGGCGAGCTGGCCGAGTAACCGGAGCGATTCGATTCGAGGACGAGATGGCTTGTTTTCTGTGCTCACTACCTCGCTGGCCAAGTCTTTCGAGATAGCCGGTTGCCCCTGCGCGAGCGCCAACATCGCAAGAATCGTATTCACATCGGCGTCTGCCCTCCCCTTGTTCTTGACATCGATTAACACCTTCGCGGACTCGATACCGTAGTCTCGAAATAACGGATTCTCAATCTGCTCCTGAGCCACCTGGAACTTCGCCAATGCTTCGCATCGGCGGCGATCGAGTTCCGACAGTCGTGATACATCAAGCACTGACGTCAACCCAACAATCGGCTCGTCTCCTGAGTTCGTCCCATCATGAATTCCAATTCGATGGTGATGAAACGCCGTATGAGCCACCTCAGTGTCTTGTGCCGGCATGTGACACTGGGAACAGTCATTATTCGCCACGTCGATTCGTTTCTGGTAACTCTCTCCACAGGCTCCATCATCGTGGCAAGAGAGACAAACGGAGCGGTAGAACGCCTGCGTATCGCCCGGTTGCGGCGTGTGGTGGGGATCATGGCAAGTGATGCAAGTCAAACTCTCAGCCTGTTGGTAACACTTGCTCATATGCAACTGCTCCACATGTCCCACGACACGCATCGTGTCATCACCGAGACGATACTGATAGTCAATGCGATAATCCGTCAGGGGAAGTCCCGGTCGGTAGTCCCATTCATCCTTCCCCGACATCAGTGCTTTCCCGGCAGCCTGCAAATGGCACTGTTGGCAGATCGCCTCAGATCGCTCCCGAGACAATTTGACCGGATTCACGATGGTGTTATCGTCCCCGATGGGCTGATCGGTCGTTTCGTAACGCGCGACATGCAATTCACCTGGGCCGTGGCAACGCTCGCAGCCGATCGTAATTTCTTGGACGGTGAAATCGTTTGGATTCCCCTGTTTTTGGTCAATGCTGCCGACATGGCAAAAAAAACATTCGGAAGTCAGCTTACGCCCAAACCCAGGATGGAAGGGCAAATCGTACCCGGGGGACATCGCCCACCGTTGGGTGCCCTCGTAAAACGACAATGGGGATTGGCCAAAGAATTTACCGTCCTGGTAGACATAACTTTTGCCATGATCACCCGATCCAATGGTGTAAACAATCGGCTTTTCGGTTGTTGCTAGCTCCGCCCCGTCGGTCCCGCGAAGAATCTCTCGGTGGATTAACTGGTCACCGCGGCGAATCACTTCGTAGTCGTTCCCCGTGAGTTGGTGCGTGAACGATTTCGAAGTTAACTCTTTGTTGGGATCGACCCGTTCCATCGATCGGCTATGTTTCGTTTCCAGGTACGACTGGTGTTCGTTTTTGTGACAAGCAATGCACGCTTGAGAGCCAACGTACTGGACATCAAGATTGGCATTTGCTGGTTCTTGACCCACGCTGAGAGGGATCGAGACAACCGCGGAGAAGAGTGCGGAAAGTAAAAACCGGCCCATTAGCGGAACCATTCGATGAAAGAGTAAGCGTACGTCGCGGAACAACAGGCAGCTATCGGCCAGATTCCCTTCCTGTGCCAACCGGGATCACTCCGTATCAATCACTGATTTTGCACCCGATCGGCTCATCGTCCAACAATGACCCGACCGATTCAATCAGGATCGATTTTTCGCGGCGGTGTCTTTTCAATCAAGTTTATCCGAATCACTGGCAATCGCCATCTCCAAACGCAGAACAAGCCCTGTTAACACCGCAAACCCGAGATTTCACGCTAGAATGGCGTTTGGAGTTAAAAATGATCTTCCAGGTTCATTCGGTGAATTACCCAGCAACGGTTGGGTGGCACAAATCCTCAATGAACAGGTTTCATGGCGGTTAGACTGATGTTGCGATGCTGGACTCTTTCCCTGTTCGTCATCACAGTCCTCGGCTGTAATGCGTCCACGAACACCGACCCGAACGAACGAACGGGCAGCGAGATAGATCGCTCTGTCGAACCGATTGCGGCAGCTCGTGCTTCCATGAAGCGTGGCGAGTTTGAGGATGCGAACAAATGGATTCAACAAGCCTTAACAGCCAACGCGAAAGATGCCGAAGCCTTAGAGCTTGCTGGAGATTTAGCTGGCCGCGACGGCGACGCCACGAGATCAATCGCTTTCTACCAACTAGCAATCCAATCAGCTGATCCTCCATCGAAAGATCTGTACGATCGCCTGGGACAGCAGTACGTCAATGCAGGTCGCCCCTTTGAAACAATTGACCTGTTACAAGTGGCCGTCAAACAATATGCCGACGACCCCTTACTTCGTCAGAAACTGGTTGGAATGCAAGCCGCCTTGGGGATGCAGCAAGAAGCAAAGGAACATTTGCAATGGTTGGTTCAACGCGGTCACGGGAATCTCAATTTCTTATTGATTCTGTCTGATTTGAATCGCCCTCAAACAGTTGAATCGATTTGTCAACGCGCGCTCGATAATTACCCGCAGGATCAACGCCCACAATTTTCCATGGCGATGTTACCCGCTTACCACTCACGCTGGAGTGAGGTCGCGAAGAAATTAAAACCAGTTGTTAAAGGCTACCCAAACTTTGTATCGGCCCAAGCGTTCTATGGCCGCGCTGTCGTCGAATTGAATGACGCGGTTGCGATCAGCCAATGGTCGAAATCGCTACCGGATGCAATTCAAAAACATCCGCAGTATTGGCTGGCTGTCGGCATCTGGGCCGAGCAGCAAGGTCAAGAGCCCGAAGCCGCCAAAGCTTACTGGCAAGCGGCAAAACTAGACGTCAACGACAGTGAGCCCCTCAGCCGATTGTCAGCGATCTTGATTCGAATGGGGCAAGTCGACGAGGCCAAACAAGCTTCACAGCGAGCCGCTATGCTCGCCTCGCTTCGTGATGAAGTCGATGCAATTTTGTCCTGGCGACGAAACTCGCAAACCGACGCAGTCAAAATCGCTCAATCACTCGATGCGTTGGGAAGAAGGTGGGAAGCGACGACCTGGCTCCAAACAGCATTCCCCATGACACAGAACCCCGAACCACAGTTGCCTCAGATATATCAATCGATTCGATCAAAATTGACCGGATCGACACCCTGGCAAACTCCAGAAAGCGTGGTCGCAAGCAAATTAGACCTGACAGATTTTCCCGACTTTCGCTGGCAGAAATCGGTGGCCCCGAAAACAACCTCATCGGTAGCTCTCGCCGACGTCGACATCCGATTCGGTGACCAAGCAACCGCACGACACCTTCAACACGAGTGCAAACTTGGCAAACCCACTGGCGACGAGGCTGGCTTGGCAATCTTTCAATCGGGTGCCGGTGGAGCAGGTGTCATTGACATCGACCTCGATGGTTCCCCCGATGTTTACCTGACCTCCATGGATGGCCAACCCAAAAAGAACGATTCCAGTTCGAATCGATTGTTTCGAAACCTCGCCGGACGCTTTCAAGAGATCACGACGCTGGCTGGTGTTGGTGACCTTGGATTCGCTCAAGGTCTTGCCGTTGGCGATTACAACGCCGATGGTTTTCCAGACTTGTACGTCGCAAACATCGGACAAAACAAGCTCTTCAGAAATAACGGCGATGGAACCTTCACCAACGCCACGGATCAAGCCGGACTGTCTGGGGAACTCTGGACCACTTCGACGGCAATTGTTGACATCGATGGAGATGGCAACGCCGATATTTATGAAGTTGGATACTGTGCAGGCGACAGACCCTTTAACCAACCCTGCATTGATGATGAGTTGCAAGAGCCACGTTCCTGCTCGCCCGGTGCTTTTGATGCTCAGCAAGATCGCATTTGGCAAGGGACCGGTCAAGGAACCTTTGTCGATGTGACCAACCAATGGCTCGGCAATCATGAGGCCGGGCGTGGATTTGGAATAATCCTCGGTCACTTGGACCAAAATCCCGGGATAGACATTTTTGTTGCCAATGACATGACGGCGAATCACCTGTGGTGTGCTGCACCAAACGAAAGCACGTTTCAGATGTCCGAACAAGCAACGCTCCGAGGCCTCGCATTGAACGAACGATCACTCTCGCAGGCCTCAATGGGAATCGCAGCAGGTGACCCCGACCAGGATGGTGATGTCGACTTCTTGGTCACCCACTTTTCCGGTGATTACAACACCTATTACGAACAAGTGGGTGACGCATTATGGGCGGACAAATCAAAGCGGGTTGGACTTGCTGAACCCTCTGACCGGATGCTCGCCTACGGGACGCAGTGGATCGATGCTGACAACGATGGATCGCTGGAATTATTCATCGCCAATGGTGACATCGATGACTTCACTCACCAAGATCGCTTGTTTCGACAACCATCGCAATTCTTCCGTCGCCGTGCGGATGGCCGGTGGATCGAGTCGGATGGTGCAAAACTCGGAGACTATTTTGCAAAACCTCACCTGGGTCGATCTGTTGCTACCCTTGATGCAAATCGTGATGGCCGGATGGATCTGCTGGTGACTCACCTGTTCGAGCCCGTTTCATTACTGATTAACGAAACGATCACCGACAACGGACAAGTTCGCTTTGTCCTTCGCGCAACCAGCAGTCACCGCGATGCGATTGGAGCGGAGGTCAGATTTCTAATTGACGGAACAGAACAACGAAAACAATTGCTTGCAGGAGATGGGTTTCAGTGTGCAAATGAACGTTGCATTTCTTTCGGAGTCGGGACTGCTACTAACCTGGAGAATCTCATTGTCAGATGGCCAGGCGGATCGAGCGAAGCCTTCGGCACAGTTGAAACTGGCGGCGAGTACTTACTGATCGAAGGCACCGGCAGTGCATTCGCCCACGTGCCCTAAACTCATCCATCACCGACCGCAAACTTAACCATCCCGGTCAAGCCTCTGGCTGGTTTAGTCACGCCTACGATTCATGGCGAAACGGATAGCTGGTAAGGATCGGCTTCGCCTTCCACAATGAGGAACCGCCGATCAACAGAGACCTGATTAAAAATCTGCTGTTTTCCTGTCGGCCATTGGATTTCGATCGAGTCAACCATTTCCACGCCACCCAAGCCGAAACAAACCAAGTTCTCATTGGTGCACAAATATCCGTCGCCTGCTGTCACCCATTCCACAAACTCCTGATCGCCAGCTCGCACACGCACGCGTGCACCAATGCTATCGCGTTCGCTGATCGTCCCGACCAACTGCAACTGCAACCAGTGATTCCCCGTCTCCGTGTGATTGATCAGTAAAGCCGAAGGCTCGTCGATGTGGGTGACAACGAAGTCCATCAAGCCATCACGATTCACATCGGTCGATGCCAGAGTCCGACCTAAATGTTGCTCTCCCCAGTATTCGGAGCGATCCTCAACCGGAATCAACTCGAATCCATACCCCCGATTTGCGAACAGTTGGGCTGGCTGACGAAACGTCCCTTGGTTGCTAACCGCATCATCAATGTGTCCATTTGTCACCACTAAATCACGCAACCCATCATTGTCGTAATCGATTGCCTGTGTTCCGAATCCCAACACACCAAAACTGTCCACCGCGATTTTCAACTTCAAATTCTGATCTTGATACAAGCCGGACTCACCAATGAACAGACTTGCGCTTTCATTCTGGTAATTCGTCACGTGTAAATCGATCGTGCCATTGTTTTTAAGATCAGCGGCTGCAACCCCCATCGACGCGGTGGAGGCGCCTGTGAAGCTGAATGCACAACCACGCAACGCTGCGACATCCACCCAACCTGTCGATTGATCGAATGACCAAAGTCGATTTGGTTTCAAATCATTTGCCACGAAGATTTCATTTCCACTCTTCCCATCAAAGTCTGTAATGATGATTCCCAACGAGGTAGCGTCACGAACGGAATCGTCTGGTGTCAAATCACGAACTTCGAATCCCCCCGACCCATTGTTCTCAACGATGTGATTTTTCCCGGGCTGGAACTTGCTCGGCAAAATCGGTTGCAGCGGGCGTCCAGTTTCGTCGACCGGCGGCTTCATGAACCGCCGTGAATCGTCGACGTAATCCGCATGAAAAATGTCCGGCAACCCATCACCCGTCAAATCGGCGATGGCGGCCGATGAGGGAATGCGGTTGGAGTCCGACCGGTCAGCGATCTGCACGCGGCGAAAGGTGCCATCGCCTTGGTTAAGTAGCAACACCTCATCAGGCAAGTTTCGCAGCACCAAATCAGGGAACCCATCCTGATTCCAGTCGCCAGCAGCGACACCGACCGTATGGGCGAATTCAGCCACGCCGGCGGCGTCAGTCGTCTCCGTAAAACTCGCATCCACCTGTCGCATCAACTGATTGGACCGCTCGCCTATCAAATGAGGTGGATCACTCGCACCTTGCGCAAAATAAAGATCAGGATTACCGTCCAATTCATAGTCCAGAACAGCGACACCGCCACCCAACATTTGATGGATCGAAAAGCTCCAACGAGTGGGTGTACTGGCCACAAAAAACGTGTGATCCAACCCAACATCAGGAGCAGTATTCACAAATCTCGCAGGTGTGATCACATGTTCGGTTTCCCGACTCGTCACGGCATCCGCCAGCGGCTTGATCGCATCAATTGTCGGTAGCGGAAATTGCTCTAGATCCAAGCCAAGGATTCGCTCTTTCGTACTCGGAAAAGGACTTCCGTTGGCGACTAAAAGCTGTCGCTGTTGACTCACTTGCTGCTTTTCGGCCAGGGGAGCTTCCGCATAATATTGCTGAACCGCCTTCCACAGCAGAGCTTCCAGCGGCCGGTCCAAATCATTAAGTCGTGCTTCCAACTGCTCAATTGCCGTCAAGTCAGGCGCCTGCTTTACAGCAATTAAATTGTTTGCCCGCAGACTCTCTCGGATGTCCGTCCAGCGATCAGCAAACTGCTGCGCCAGCTCCTCATCTTCAAGCACCAAGAAAGCCTGACGCAAGCGACTTAACGAACGAAGGTCTGTCGGATCGCGGGTAATCGCCTCGGCCAATGCACGAATCGCTTCTTCAAACCGACGCTCACCAATCAAAAAAGCGCCAATCGCGGCCCAATACTCGGAGTACTCGCGCACATTTGCATCGGATTTTGAAAGCCACCAGCGAAAACTTGGCTCGTCCTGTGCTTCAGCCGCAGCTCGTCCAAACAATGCAACAATCGCCGGCGGTGCTTTCTGTTCAGAAACTAAAGGACGCAACAGCTCGATCGCATCGGCATACTGCTCATCTTGAAAATGCTTCCTTGCGATCCCGGATGCGCCGATTGGCCAGTAAGCAGTCGGTTCTCTTGGCACCTGATCCGATTCTGGTGGCGCGTCATACATCGCATCACTCAACGAGATGAGTGCATGCAACTCATCCTGTCGCACATTTCCCTGCTTACATAATTCTTGAATGTAAATCGCTGCTTCATGGCGACGTCCTTGGCGATTCAACAAGTGCGCAAGCGGGCGAAGTGCGGGCGCCGCATTGGGAGCACGGGCAAGAACCCTTTTATAGAGCTGCTCCGCCTCATCATATCTCTCTAGAGCGACGCACCAGTCAGCTGATTGCCCTAGTGCCGCCAACCCGGCTTGGGGATGATCCTCAGGAATCTCGCTCAAAATCTCCACCGATTTCGACAAATTACCGGCACCGGACTCGACCTGTGCCAGTCGAAATAAGACTTCCACGTCGCTGGGATCTATCAGCAGCAACTCGTTCAAAGCCGCGGCAGCGCCTCTGTAGTCGCCACGATCCACTAGCACCTGTGATTTCTCCATCACGGACGCTCGCTCAGAATTGCTCGTATCCAATTCCTCAATGATCGGCTGCTCGTCGCGCGCAGCTGGACTTGGTTGCTCAACCGGAAGCGGTATATCCTGACCGACTGCCTCCTCCGACGTGGTTGGTTGCTCAGAGCTCGTATCACTCGATTGACCACAACCAGATTGCAACAACGAGGCAATCGCGACGCACCAAAGGCCCACGGAACAGGATAGAGAAATGGTTACCGAGAGCTTCATAATCCCAACTCAATAGCAGTCCGATGAGTTCCTGCGATCGCATATCGCATGCGTTCTACCATCATCATACACATCCGACGGCAAACCCACGAAACACAACCAGCTCGACTGATTTCGAGATTCGATCAATGCGAGGATGAACGGACTCCACGTGGAGCTTTCACATACCACACAGCAACGGAAACCGAAAAATCCAAGAACCGTCCAAATCCACCCAAACAGGGGTAGCCGGAACTGGGTAACCCGAACTGGAGGCGGGGAAGATGCCGGCCGAGTGTCAGATCGGCCGGCCGGTGAGTGCCGAGCAAGGCACTCGAGTCGAGTCACATCAATCATCGATCGCTGCTAAGCCAAACGATCGGTCGCAACGTGGTATTGAGGATCTTCCGAAAGATTGACTTCCACGAAGTCGCCGGCTCGGTCAAGAAGTCCGCGACACTCGCTGCTGAGGTGGGTTAGGTGAAGCCTTTTGCCACAGGCGGCGTATTTCTCTGCCAGCAAATTGATCGCTTCCAGACCTGACTGGTCGTACACCCGGGTGTAATAAAAATCGATCACAACATCATCCGGATCACGCGACGGATCGAACAGATCTTTGAAGGATGAAACGGAAGCAAAAAATAGTGGACCATGGAGTTGGTAGATTTTTCCGCCATGCTCGTTCATGTGAACATCAGCATCAAGATGAGAAGCATGCTTCCACGCGAACACCATTGCCGAAACGATCACACCCAGGATGACCGCAGACGCAAGGTCGTGCATCAATACGGTGTAGGCTGCAACCAAAACCATCACTGCCATATCGCTGCGGGGCATGCGGTGGAACATTTTCAACGACGCCCATTCGAAGGTGCCGATCACGACGATGAACATCACACCCACCAAGGCTGCCATCGGAATTTGTTGAATCCAAGGAGCAAAGAACAAAATAAACAGCAACAAACAAACAGCAGCAGTGATTCCTGACAATCGGCCGCGACCGCCGGAGTTCACATTAATCAACGACTGGCCGATCATGGCACAGCCTCCCATGCCACCAAATACTCCGCACAGAATGTTGGCGGCACCTTGACCAATGCACTCACGATTTCCCCGACCCCGAGTCTCCGTGATCTCGTCGATCAGCGTCAAAGTCATCAATGACTCAATGAGGCCAACACCGGCGAGCGTGAGCGCAAATGGAAAAATGATCCACAGCGTTTCCACTGTCAACGGCGGCACGGCGTACTGCAGAAAGAACAGTTGTGGCAAGCCACCGCTGATGGTTGCTTTTTCACTAGATCCAGAAAGATCTGCAGCGGTTGGCAGGGAAGCGACGGCCGGAACAACCAATGCCGACTCAGCCGAGAACGCATCGAGAGCAGGCGTGGCTTCCACTTGATCAGATTGAAAACTCACCAGCCCAGCGGTCGGGACGTCGTTTTGAATTGAACTACCGGCAAGGCCTGCCGATGGAAGAGCAGCCTCGCGTTTGCTCTTCGCAATGTCGGTTGCTGCTGCATTCGACGTGAGCATATCGCCAACAGTCGCCACTAAGTTCTCATCGCCACGATCCCCCGTTCCTGCCGCGTAATGGTTGATTCCAATGGAGAGGAAAGTCACCGATAAAATCGCGGCGAGCGACGGTGGAATCGCCTTGGTCCATTTGGGCAGCAGCCAAATAATGGCCATTGTCAACGCTACCAGTGACAGCATCACGAATAGTGGAAAGCCGCGCAAGAAAGTCAGTTCGCCAATTTCTGGATTGAATGTTTTAAAACTGCCGATCTGCGCTAGACAAATCACAATCGCCAAACCGTTGACAAACCCCAGCATCACAGGATGTGGCACCAGTCGAATCAGTTTCCCAAGGCGTAACCCGCCGACCGCTATTTGGATGATTCCACACAAAATGACGGTCGGGAATAGATACTCAATTCCGTGAATCGCGACCAATCCCACGACGACCACTGCCATCGCCCCAGTTGCGCCGGAGATCATTCCGGGACGCCCACCGAAAATTGCCGTAATCAGGCCGATAAAAAAAGCAGAGTAAAGGCCGATAACCGGCGAGACACCGGCGACAAAAGCGAAAGCGATCGCCTCAGGAACAAGCGCCAAAGCCACCGTAAAACCGGAAAGAAGATCGTCCTTGGCTGAGGGAGCTCTCAACCGAAAATATTGAAGCATAGTAGTCAAGCATGAGGTGTGATATTTCCGCGAGTCGTTGCTTTCGACCGAGAAGACAGTGGGACTATAATTTCCGTCCGTTGCCAGTCAACGCGACTTCTCTGGCGTTACTGGCTCGCGCGGTCACCAAACCTACCGACCAGAGGGTGGACGGCGGATATCGACGCCCCTAACGTCCTAAAGGGGAAAACCTGCCCACAATCGCGAAAAATACCCGGCACACAAAAGGTTCTTAAAAAATGCCCATGCTGCTGAGCATTTAACCTGTTTTGCTGGTCAAAACGATCGCAGACAGCAATTTCATGCTCCCTCTTTGAATATTTCAGAAAGCCCATTCTGATCCGCAGTGGTGAAATCTCTCCCTTTGCCGCGATGCGGGTGTGGGCTCGGCAGCAGGCAACGGGCTTTTCGCACCGTACCCGTCATCGAAGAAACTGCGTATTTTTTTGGGTGGAATTAGTTCTGCTGCCATTCCGCGTTGATTGTGTCGAGTTCAACGATTTCATCCGTTGATCGACGCGACTACGATCGTCGCCAAGCATTTGCCGAGGAGGTCAAGATGTGCGTTGAATTGAAACTACTTCGAGAGCGCAAACTCCATGAACTATTCACCGGCAAAGACAAAAAGAGTTTGCTCGAGGCGAGCGGAGTCTTTGCAAACAATCCCGCAACCTGCCATGTGATTTTTGATAACGCCAACGCCGTGGGAAGCGTGGACCTGTCTCTGGAACCAACTGGCAATAATCATCTAATCCCAGTGCTCAACGTCGGGGTCGGTTTTGAAGACATTACCTTCGACCCTCGAAAGGAACGATACCACCTGATCATCGAAGCCCTCAAGAACAGCAACAAAAAGTTCCAAGGGCTTGTATCGGAGTACGATAAAGATTTTGGGTTCATAAGATGCACCCTGCTTGAGCCTTCTTTTAAGAAACGCAACAAGGGCTTTGAAGGGGTCGGACATTTCTGGCGAGGAGATGACGAGTATCTGATCGGACTTGCGGAGGCGGCAACCAGCACCAAGGGGCAACCTGGGACGGGCCTCGTTTATGTATTCCGACGAACAACAGACGGCACCTGGGCGACTGAGCGAAAAATTGAACTGCCACCATCGGCACACTTCAAAGACT
>JAQWPZ010000027.1 GCA_029245125.1 Rubripirellula sp. | reverse complement strand
CACCAATCGGCGGACTGGCAAGCCAGGACATCGATGGTGGGCGATCACTGGTGACACTTTCGATCGTGCCGTTGCGATTTGCGATGGACAGGAGGTGATCGACTGGATTTGTGAAACCTACCTGATCACGCCGAATCCAGCGGAATCACCCGCGAATCCCCAAAACGGACGCTCCCAGTCGCCTCCTAACGCACGCGGAGGTGGTGATCCGACTACTGAGTCATCCAAAAAACGGGGGCGTCAGAATGGATTCGATGATCGTGATTCTGACGTTTTGGATCGTGCGATCAGGTATTTGGAAACAATGGACGCGGCGATCAGTGGCGAGCGTGGTCATGACAAATTGTTTCGGGCCGCGATCAAAATGGTGCTCGGTTTTGATCTGCACCCTGATGTTGCGTTTCAGATTCTCCGAGATCACTACAACCCGCGCTGCCAACCCGCGTGGACGGAGGGTGACATCCGCCACAAGGTTGCCGACGCGGACGCACAACCAGGCGATCGTGGCTACCTGATTGGTGATGATGGGAGTCGGCACGATGCTTTCGATCGGATGGTCGAGAAGATCATCGCCAGTGCGGATGAATCAGTGACGCCGAATGGTGGTGAGTGGATCGGTGATCCCAGGTACCAGAATCACAATGAGCTTGCGATCCGATTCATCAAGCAACACGGCACAAGTTTGCGATTTGTCCGCAAGTGGAAAACGTGGATCGTCTGGGATGGCAAGCGATGGCGGAAGGATGAATCTGGACGCGATTCACTCAGACTCGCCAGAGTGTTCGCACGCGGGTTGTGGGATCTGGTTGGCGAGTTTGGCAAGACAGTGCCGACGCGGGACGAGATGGGTAAGTGCGTTACGTTCATCAAGAAAACGAACCAAGCGAATGACATCGAAAACATTTTGCGATTGGCATCCGCCGATCGGACAGTGTTGATCGATCACACTGATCTGAATGCCAACCCGTGGTTGATCAATACTGACAACGGCACGATCGATCTCAGGAGTGGCGAGCTTTTGCCGCACTGCCAATCGGATTTGATCACGATGATTACTCCGATCGGATTTGATGAGTTGGCGAGCTGTCCCGCGTGGTTGGCGTTTCTGGATCTGGTATTCGATGGTGATGCCGATCTGATTCGGTATGTCCAGCAGTTGCTCGGCTATTCGCTGATCGGAAGCAATGACGCACACGTCTTGCCGATCGCGTGGGGTAACGGATGCAATGGCAAGAGCAGCACGGTTGGCGTGCTGATCAACGTCCTTGGCGAGTATGCGACGACGGCAATGGAATCGCTGGTGCTCGGCGATCGGAAAGAGCACTCGTGCGAAGTGGCGGATTTGTATGGACGCCGATTCGTTGCGATCAACGAGCCAGAGTCAGGTGAGAAGTTGAAAGAATCCCGCGTCAAAATGCTGACGGGTGATTCTCAGATCGTGGCTCGTGGGATGCGTGAGAATCCGTGGACATTCGAGCGTGCGTTTCTGTTGTGGATGAGCACCAATCACAAACCCCAGGTGAAAGGTACTGACGAGGCGATCTGGCGGCGGATCAAGGTGATCCCATTCACCGTTGACATCCGAACCAAGACAGAACCGATCGCGGATTACGATCGTTGGCTGGTGAGCAATGAGGGCGCGGGGATTCTCAATTGGTTGATCGCGGGTTGTCTCGACTACCAGTCGAATCGATTCATCGAGCCAGATCAGGTGAAACTTGCGGTGCAGGAGTATCGCCAGGAAGAGGATCATCTTGGCGGGTTCATCGATGAATGTTGCCTCACTGGTCAGGACGGCTACCACGTCACCGCGAGCAAGCTGTTCGACGCATACAAAGAGTGGGCGGGACGTGGGGAGGCAATCAACAAGACTGCCTTTGGTCGCGAGATGGGTGATCGGTTTCGGAAAGAAAAACCGTCGTCAGGGCAGTTTCGCCGACGGACTCTCTACCACGGAATCACCCTTGCCGAGCCAGATCACGATGATCACCGTGACCAGTTTTGAGGATTTGTCACCAGTTGTCACCAGTCAAACCTTTAACCCCTATGGTTTGGCATTTTCATAGGGGTAACGGATTCGGTGGTGACAACTGGTGACACTTTGCGGAGTGAGTGTAGTTGGTGTGTTTTCGGAGCAAGCAGGGTGAATCGGTGGCGGCTAGTGTCGCGTGCTCATCATGGTGATCGAAATCAGGTAGAATCGGAACGCCGAGCTAGCCTGATCAGCGAATCGGTGGATCACCTATCCACCTTGCTCGGTTTTCAATTTCCCAGGGTGAAAGAGGTTTTCACGATGGCAAGAATCGTCACAAGATCGAATGGATTGCGGGAAATCCGATTCGATGACAAAAATGGAAAGTCACGCACTGTGTTCGTTGGTCGGATGCCGAAACGCGACGCCGAATCGGTTGGCATCAAGATCGATCATCTGGTGAGTCGTCAGATCATGGGGACCGAACCTGATCCGATGGTGAGCAAGTGGGTGGCAGATCTGCCAGGTAAGCTCCACAGCAAGTTGGTGAAGTTTGGCTTGTCGGCCGAGCGGATCACCAACATCGAATCGGACATCCCCGCGATGCCGACGATCAAGTCATTCACCGATCAGTATGTTGCCGATCATCCAGGCAAGGATGGCACCAAAGAGCAACTTGAGATCACGGCACGATCGTTGTGCAAAAAGTTTGGCGGCGATACTCCGATCGATCAGATCACCGCTGGCGACGCGGAAGCGTACCGCAAGTGGCTTGAGACAAAAGGCAATGAGAGGCGCGGGTACTCGTGCGGATTGGCAAAGAACACTGTCCGCCGACGCATCGGACGATCGAAGCAATTCTTTCGCTACGCGGTGAAGCTCAAGTTGATCCCAGAGAATCCATTCGCCGATGAGATCTCCGCCACCACTGGCAATGAGGATCGACTGGTGATGGTGCCAGCGGATTGGATCGAGAAGATCATCCGCCAAACCAAGTGCGAGGATTGGCGGGTCATCTTGGCACTGGCACGCTACGGTGGACTCCGATCGCATGAATGCCGAATCCAGCGATGGGATGACATCGACATTCCAAATCGCAAGATGTTGATCCGATCGAACAAATCACCAGCGGTGCGGGTGTGTCCGATCTTTCCCGAATTGCTCCCTCACTTGATGCGTGCCAGGGAGATGGCGGAATCAGGATCAGAGTTTGTCCAGAACCGATACCGCCACGATGACAACATCCTCCGTGAATTGGTGAGGATGATCGAGCGAGCCAAATTGGTCCCGTGGACAAAGCCGATGCAGAATCTACGTGCGACGCGGGAAACGGAATTGGCGGCAAGCTACCCACTAACGGACGTCACAAGCTGGCTCGGCAATTCACCAACCGTAGCTGGCAAGCATTATTTGATGACGCAGGAGGATTCGTTTCAGCGTGCTGCCAACGAGGGTGCCACGATCAGCGGGATCACTTCTGGTGTGAATCCAAATCCACACCAAAATCCACACCAGACAGTGCACAGCGGTGGATCACAGCAGATCACACCAGTGCCAGAAACCTTGCAAATTGCGGGGGATGACATCGAGGGTGCACTGACGACATTGGCAGTGCACCTATCTAGCTACCCCGCAAGGACTCGAACCTTGAATGACTGAACCAAAATCAGTAGTGTTACCATTACACCACGGGGTATCGCCGAGCGGGAAGTTTAGCAGGCTGTGGCCTCTCGCCCAAGAGGTCCTTGGGCAACAAATTGGGTTCCAGCCGATTTCTTTTAAATCCCGACTGTCAAAGGTGTTAAGGCCCCTGCAAACCGTATGCTAGTGCCAAAAATTGCCGCGAACTGGCTCCTGTTTCTCCGACTCGATGCCGACTCGGCATGTGACCAACCAAGCCAGCTCTATCAATCCCCCCGGGGTACCGGTCGGTGCTTCCTTCCCAGTCATGCCTTTCCAGTCAGGGAACTTTTTGACAACGGACGAGCCCTCCTTAGTCGCTGGCGTTCAACTAGTACGCTCAGGACAGGCAACGTTATCTCCGTTTCGATCCTGGCCGTTCTTCCGATTGCTCCAGCCGAGCGGAAGCAACGCCCGGCAACGAACTGCCGGGCAGGCGGTTAACGGTGGCTCTGAACGCTGAACGCTAACCGCTGCAACTCGCTCGCCAAGTCGACGTTGACAACCGCGACATTGCTGGGCAATCGCAACGTTGTGGGAGCAAAATTTAAGATGCCCTGAATTCCACATGTCATCAGCCGTTCCCCGGTCTCTGCCGCTTGCTGTGCCGGCACCGCAAGGATTGCCAGTTCGGCCGGGCGTTCGGTCAAGACATTTTCCATTTCTGCCGCATCGCTGACCGCCACCCCACCGGCGATCGTGCCGACGCGATTCGGGTCAGAATCGAATGCCGCACTGAGCTCAAACCCCAATCGTTCGAAGCCTCGATATCGCAGGAGCGCGTTTCCTAGCGAGCCGACCCCGACCAACACCACCTTCCATTGGACTCCCGAGCCCATCACCGCCCCGATTCGATCGATCAAGGTGTGGATATCGTATCCGACGCCGCGACGGCCAATCGTGCCCAGGGCGCTCAGGTCACGACGAACGACCGCAGGTGAAACATCGACTAATCGTCCCAGTTGTTGACTGTTGACGGAATCGACTTCCGTATCCAGCAAGCGTTGGAGTTCGCGAAAGTACAGGCTCAAACGCCCGACTGCGGGTTGCGGTAAATCATGGGGGATTTCGGCCGGTTGTCGGTCCGCTTGTGGTTCGTCTTGGTCCATCGTGCGAGCCTCTCGATGCCACGTGTCCCGATCCTTGAATCGGCTTGTTCGCTACTGGAGCGTCAGCGCTACCGGGGCATTGGATTGACCCGGCTTTCGAACTGCACTACCCGGCTTTCCTCGGTCCCCGAGTTCATGCCGAGCTCGTTGCGCCGCATCCATCAATCGCGAAATGATCTCGGGATGCAGCGCCGCCACATTGTGGCGACATTCGATGTCGGCCACCACATCGAAAAGTAACGGCTGATCGCCTTGTTCTTTTTTGAAGTGAGGATGGCGATTAAATTCGGTTAACGGCACAAACAGTTTCCAGCGACCGCTGCGCACCGCCTGTAACTGATCGCGGTCATAGTAATAGAAGACCTCGTAAGGGGTCTTCGCATCCTTTTTTGCCAAGATCAATGGTGTGATATCGTGACCATCAAATTTTCGATCGGCGGGTAGATCTGTTCCCGACAATGACGCAAGTGTTGGCAGTAAGTCCATCGTTGTCGCAAATTCGTCGCATCTCGTACCGGCTGGGATTTTCCCGGGCCACCAAGCGATTGTAGGTACACGGAACGCTCCTTCCGCGGTGGTATAGCCGCGGCCATGAAGTGGCAGATTGCTACCCCGCGAAGGACTGGTCAAATCTTTGGCGAGCGGGGCGCCGTTGTCGGATGTCCAAATCACGAGCGTTGATTCATCCAGCTCTAATTCCACCAACACGTCGAGCAACTCGCCTGTTGACCAGTCAAGTTCTTCGATCGAATCGCCCCAGGGGCCATTTCGGCTTTTGCCCCGAAACGCTTCGCTGGCAAACGGTTTGGAAGTGCTGCCCGGCATCGCTTGCGGGAAGTACAAAAAGAATGGTTCATCACGGTGCTTTCGAATGAACTCAATGGCTCGCTCAGTGTACCGTTTGGTCAGCTGATTCCGGTCAACGGGAGCCTCGATCACTTGTTCGTTTTGCAACAACGGCAACGGTGGCCACTGATTGCCGTCCAGGCGTTGCCCCAATCGCTGCCCGACTTCTGCCGTCATGTCGTCACTGTAGGGAATCCCAAAAAAGGAATCGAAACCTTGCCGCGTTGGTAGGAAAGCCGGTTGGTCCCCGAGGTGCCACTTGCCGATGATGGTGGTGGCGTATCCTCCGCGACGGAGCACTTCGGCGATCGTGATTTCGTCGGGATTCAATCCGTATGGCGAAACCGGGCGCAACACATGACCGTCCCGCGGGTTCAAGTGCATGCCGACCCGTTGGGCATAACAGCCGGTGATCAAGCTGGCACGAGACGGAGTGCAGACCCCCGCCGTGACGCAAAAGTGCGTGAACTTTCGTCCCTCGGTCGCCATCCGATTTAAGTTCGGCGTGCGGTGAAGCGTTGATCCAAAAGGCTCAACGTCTCCGTAGCCGAGGTTGTCACAGAAGATGACGATGAAGTTGGGTCGTTCGACGCCCGTTGGCTGAGGTGTCGCCCGCAAGTTCGCCGCGTCCTGTGGGGACTTCACGACGGGAGGCTCTGCGTTGGCAGTCACGCCTGCACTCAGAGCGAGCCCAGTCACCACACTGAACATCCAGACCGCGCGAAGCATAACGTTGACACAAAAACCAGCCAGTGGAGTTGTGGGTTGCGGTATCATCACGCGATCTCGGACGGCTGAAAACAAGGTCACACCAACTTGGTCTTCCCTGGAACGGCAAACTCTGGTTCAGGGCGAGTGCCTTTGATGTCAAAGTCTTTCGGGAAGAGATCGAGCGTCGATTCGTTGGTCGCAAAATCCCATTCAACATTCTTGCCGGTGTAGGCGGCCATTCGCCCCAGCACTGCGGTCATCGAGCTCTCGGCCGTCTTCTTCAATTCTACGATTGGCTTATTCGCACGAACAGAATCGATCAGGTCTTTGTGCTCCTGCTTGTACGCGTCTCCGATGTTTCCTTTCATCGACCAGATTTCTTTGCCGTCACGATCGACCAGCGACGCGCCCCGATTGCCGCCGTAGATTGTGCAGCGACCGCCGGTGCAATAGATGGTGTTGGAGTTATCGCTTTCCGTTCCTGGAATTTGGCGGCACATGAAGGAGACCAGCCGATTGCCGGGATAGACATAATCGACTTCGATGTTGTCCCACATTTCACTACCTTCGGGACGGGTAAATCGGCCACCCGATCCATAGGCCGATTCAGGAGGACCGCCCATGATCCAATTCATCGTGTCGATATTGTGGACCGCTTGCTCAGCGATCTGATCACCAGAGAGCCAGATGAAGTGCATCCAGTTGAAAATTTGGTACTCCGTGTCGCTCATTTCTTCTCTGCGATTTCGGAACCAGATACCGGTCGAGCAATATCGCATGGTCGCAGCGATGATGTCCCCAATCTCACCTTCCGACAAGCGTTTGATCGCCTCTTTGTAATTTGTCTGCCGACGGTATTGGGTCCCGGTGACGATGGCCGTTCCATTCTTTTCTGCTTGCTCATGAGCGGACAAGCAGATTTTGTAGCCAGCTGGATCAACGCAAGTCGGTTTTTCGGCGAACACGTGCTTGCCCGCATCGACTGCTTCGGCGATGTATTGTGGGCGGAATCCGGGCGGGGTGGCAAACATCACGACGTCGATGTCGGGGTCATCTAAAATGCGGCGGTAAGCATCGATGCCGCTATACATCTTGTCATTGGCAACTTTGACTTTGCCTTCATGACGGCTTCCTGCGCTTTTGCGGAGCGATTCCAGTTTGGCCGGTTCCAAATCGGCAATCGCGGTCAGTTCGATGTTCTCGTTGATCGTGAGTGAATCATTGACCGCTCCGCTGCCGCGGCCACCAGCCCCAACCAATCCAATGCGAACAGTTTCGGAGTTATTTTCCTGAGGTTCAGCGCCACGCAAGGCACGCGTAGTACCGAGGGCAGCCGCACCGGCGGTGAGGGCAGAACCCGATTTCAGGAATTTTCGGCGGGGAAGCTGGGGCTCGTTCGAATCCTGGGTCATGGAGGGCCGTCTCGTTGGAAGGGGGTAGGGCGGATTGAACCGACATTATAAGTTGTCCGATGTCGATTGTCAGTCTTCTGATTGTCGAGACCGATTTTCGGGAAACCTGCGTCAATTTAGGTGCCTTCGCTCCTCGGAGCGGCGATTCGTTCTCCCAAAGCAGCGTTTTTGAGGCCTCGCGTTTTTGTGAATGGAAAATAATTCTCCCCGATTGCCGTCTCGAGTGGCTAATCGTGTTCGTGTCGCGAAACGCTGAAGTGGGGTGATTTGGTGATAGGGTGGTGAGGCCGGGCGTGCAGATCTCAGGATCAGGTCTTTTTTTACGTGGCCTTGTGGCCTTGTGGCCTTGGCAGTGCTTGGGGCCTGGCGGTGTTTGGGGAGTGCGAATAGCAGTGGCCCGGCACGGAGAGTTTTGTGGGCGGTATTCCCAAGCCACGAACGACTTTTCAAAATCATCCCTAACATTTCGCTTTCTCTCTCGTTGACGGTATTGAACCGCGTTCCTTTTCCCCTGGCGTGAAGCTCATGACGAACGCTGATAAAGCTTGGCCGCCCGGATCAATTGATCGACTCGTTGACCGATACGAGCGACCATTATTGGCGTACGCGCAGCGGATGCTGGGGGGAGATTGGGCTGGAGCTCAGGACGCGGTGCAGGAGACGTTCCTGCGACTGTGCCGTGAAGATTATCGCAAGATCGAATCTCACGCCGCAGCTTGGTTATTTTCCGTCTGCCGCAGCCGAGTGATCGATATGCAACGAACAAAACACGCGACGCCAGTGGATGCGTCGCAGATAACGCTGCCCGACCCGACACCGGATGCGTCCGTTGTCGCGAGCGAGGGCGAGGACAAGGTTCAGCTGGATCAACTTGTTCACCAGCTTTCACCGCGCCAGCAAGAAGTCCTTCGGCTGCGGCTTCATGCCGGTCTCAGTTATCGGGAAATCGCCGAAGTCACCGGGCTGACCGTCAGCAACGTTGGCTTCCACTTACATCAAGCGGTTCGCAACCTTCGCGACTCGTTGGCCGTCGGTTGACCGCCACGCGACGCGAACAATCCCCACCCACTGAAATCTGAAAACGAGCCCTGATATGTCAAACAACACCTGGGATGATCCAAGGATCACCGCCTACGTCCTGGACGGTCTGACCGACGAGGAGCGGACGCAGTTCGAAAGCGATCTTAAAAACAATCCTGAATTGGCAGCCGCGACCGAAGAAGCTCGCGGGCTGACCGATCAACTGCAAGGCATCTTCACCGCTGAACCGGTGGTTCCGCTCGATGAGGAGCGGCGGCGTAAAATTGCGGCTGAACAACTCTCCGTCACGCCGGTCCATGGCGAGTCCTCCTCGATGAAATTCGTTTGGGTTGCACTCGCGATCGCCGCTTGTGTGCTGTTGTTGGTCGGGGTCGCGCCGTACCTGAACCGCGATCGACTCACCCCCACAATGACTCAGCTGTCAATCGAACAAGCGGACGAGTCAGTGGAGGCCGCTGAGTTCGAAACGGAAGGATTTTTATCCGCGGAGGGAGCCGCCGCAGACGGTAGCCAAACTTTGCGAGACATCGCTTCAACGAGCGGAAGCGAAGCCCCAGGCGGAATGGTGATGGAGGAAAGCAGCGTTGGGCAAGATGATGCTTTCAGCGACTTCGAAGGGGGAGATTTTGATGCTGCGGATTCCATCGCTGCGGGATCGGTTCCGTCCAGCGGTGCGTCAGTTACCGGTTCTGCACCACCACCGCCAGCACCTGCGTTAGCACCGCCTGCACCTGCGGCAGCATCGAGTGCTCGCGCTGCCCGCCGTTCCATCGACCAGCCTGGTTCGTCAGCGAACGCACCTGAATCAGGACTTGTCGGTGGTGCACCTGAATCGGTCCCATCGGCAACGAACACGCGGAACAATCAACGTTCGCGGGCTGGCGAACAAAAAGAACGCCCAGGCCGTCAGGCCAAGGCCGCGTTAGGAAACAGTCCGCAAGAAGCTGCCCCTTCTGCGGCTGCACAAAACGCTCCAATAGGAGAGGCCGCACCGGGTGACATCAGCTCGCCCTTCGGTAACAGCGGTGTCCCAGCCGATCGAAGCATTAGAGAAGAAGATGGCTTGGAGCTTTCGGCTGCCCCCGGAGATCAACCGATGGGAGTTAATTCACCCGCTGCAGCTGCCGAACCAGCTAGAGATGCGTCGGGAGGTGGGATCGGCTCTGCCGCTGCGAATTCGAGAGCTAACCAACCTGGTTTCCGGTCGAGTGGCCGAAGCGAAAAGAAAGATGCCCGGGTTGGCAGCGTGTATGTCCCGTCAGCCGTTGTGCCGTCGAACCAACCCGATTTCGGTTCGGCCGTGGATGAAGGACGTGGACCAGGGATTGCGGGCGATCGCTTTGATCCAATCACCGACAACGCATTCAAGCGTGTCGGTGAGCACCCATTCAGCACGCTCTCGGTGGATGTCGATACTGCCAGCTATAGCAAAGTTCGCGATTTCTTATCGCGTGGGAACCAACTGCCACGCCCGGATGCTGTCCGCATTGAGGAACTGTTGAACTACTTTGATTACGATTACACACCACCAAGTGATGATGCTGAACATCCCTTCGCTGTGCACACCGTTGTCACCGGTTGCCCTTGGAACAGCGATCATCGGCTGGCCCGAATCGCTCTGCAGGGAAAGACAATGCAAAAGGACGAGCGTCCGCCCTGCAATCTGGTTTTCTTGCTCGACACGAGCGGATCAATGAACTCCCCAAATAAGCTGCCGCTAGTGGTGGAAGGGATGAAAATGTTGGTCGATCAGTTGGGCGAAAATGACACGGTGGCGATCGCGGTTTACGCCGGATCCGCCGGGCTGGTACTCGATTCAACTGAGGCGACAAAGCAGAAGCAGATCCGCAAAGCGTTGACGCAGTTGAATGCTGGTGGCAGCACCAACGGAGGTGCGGGGATCGCCTTGGCGTACCAGACTGCCCGAGACCATTTCGTCGACGAGGGTGTGAATCGAGTTATCTTGTGCACCGATGGTGACTTCAATGTGGGGACCACCGGTACCGATTCG
>JAQWPZ010000023.1 GCA_029245125.1 Rubripirellula sp. | reverse complement strand
TCAAGCCCGCCTCCTGCGAAACCCAGCGAAACAGTCGTTTGTTGAGTTTCACCCTGAGCGCGACCTTCTGCATTGGCGACCACGTAGAGCAGGTCGTCGGCGATCACATCGACCTTGCCCTCGATGACAGCGTCAACGACGGGGGAGGTCGTGATCTGGGGACGCGCGGTATCCACGCTCAGCAAGTTTGCACCGACTGCTCCCGAATGGACGACCATGTCATTCGTTCCATCAAACCATGCATTCACGGTGACACTCGCTTTTTGAGCCTCAACCTGCATCTCGCTTGATCCAGTACCACCATCGATACTAGCGTCAACGGTCCCGCTCAGCGTGCTGTCGCTGTTGGAGGTGGATGAAGCAGACCCAAGCCCGACGCTACCCGACCAGATCACGGACTCGGTATTGAGGTGAGCTTGTGAGCTTGCGGATACCAATAAGTTGCCGGAATTATCTGCATCCTCTGATTCGATAATTACAACGGGGCAGGTCGCTGAGGTCTCCTCAATAGGTGATAGATCAGCCGACCCGCTGGTCACAATTGACATCGGTGAATCGGACGTCGATTCTACCGTCGCTTGAATCGTATTGTTAATTGTCTGCGAAGCCTTTGGCGCGGTTGCCGCGACCGCGACTACCGAGGCCGCGATCGCGGTATCCCGAATGGTGCCAAACACAATCGAAGCATCCTCTGCCAAGACTGTCAGTCCTTGAGCAGATGTGACGTCGCTGTCGACGACACTTGCGACGATACTGCTGGCAACGTCTGTTTCCAGGTTGCTTCGCAACACTGTTGCTGCCGCAGCTATGAAACTAGGTGAGAAGGATGCAGTCACACCGACGCTGTGAGAATCGATGTAGACACTACTCGCTGGAGCATTGTCGGGCATCAAACTGGCGTCCGGCAAAGTAAGGTTCGCTTTGACCTCAACACCATCTTGGGTTGTGTTGATTGTGGATGCATTTGCGATATTCGCGAGCGTTTGATCCTTGATATCGGTTGTGACCTTTGCCTCACCAAAAACGCCAGCTCCTGCTATGTCACCACCGAATGCGGTTTGAATGTCAATGTCCCAGATTTTGGAATAAACCAAAGGAATGAAGTTCGCAGTCACACCAACCGAACCTGCCGAAACCTGACTGTTAGAAATGAACGCTTGGGTTGCAGATACGGCAGCATTTTCCGAATCTGCTGCGATTGAATTCACAAGGACCGTCGTCGCTGCGCTGGCGTTGATGGCTACTCCACCAGACCCCGTGAAACCGAGAGCGACGGTATACAGATCGGAGATCAGATTGGTTGACTTGGTCGTGGCAACCTGCAGATCGCCCGATGTCGATAAATCGCTTGCCTCGACCCTGGTAGCGACATCATTGGAAGTCGCGTTGCTGGCGAATTGGGTTAAGGCACCAACACCTATGTCAAGAGTCGAGCCAACATCTAAGATGGTTTGTGATCCCACCCCCTGTGCAGTCAAGCGTGTTTGATCTTTGGCCGCGAGATCAATGCTGGCGGCGGTGTGTATGATCGAATTGGTGATGTCAGTATGGACGACTTGGCGAACCGCATTATTGGACCAGATGCCCAACCAATTCGCCGAGATTGAAACCCCTTCCAACGCGATCGTCACTTCAACCGAGGCGTTTACCGCTAACGAATCAATCGATGCTGCTGCGTTGGATTGCAAGCTGAAGTCGCCGGTTAACGTCAGGTCTGAGTTGTCGACCAGGGCGGTGACATCGGTTGTGATCTGATTTTCGGTGACATTGATCCCGACTCCGACGTTTGCGATGCCGGTAGTCAGTTGCAAGCTGGCATCGACTGTTTTTGCAAGGATCACCGCTTTGGATTCTGCTTTTAGGTCGACTGATCCTGCGGTGACTTCGCTGGTGCGCAGATCCGCGTTCACCGTTCCACCGATTGTGTTCAGCCCAATCGCACCGGCTGCGTTGACAGTAGGACCTTCTCCAAAGGACCCTAAGACGCCGAGCTGCAATGAGAGTGCTTGAATCTCACTATCTTCAGTCGCCTGAATAGTGATCGTCCCTGGGGTGGTGATGTCCATGCCATCGACCAACGCATTCACATTACTCTCATCCGACAGCTGATTGCTGCTCCAGGAAGCCCCCGCTGAGCCTTGGAACACCCCTTCGAGTTTTGTATCGAGCGAGAAAGCGACTCCCCCACTTAACGCGTGGATTGTCGATCCATCAGTCGCGTGGACACCGACGTCTCCCGTCAGATTGATTGTCCCCATATCCGGGGTCGTGATTCCGTCATCGATCGCCTTTCCGACGATGGCATTGACATCCCGTTTGATCTCGTTGTTTGCACCGGCAACGGAGATCGAGAGCGCGACCTCGCTGGCGCCTTCTTCAGCCGCTCCGGCGAGTGCCAAGCTGGTGATCTCGGCTTCATCTTCAGCATTCACGACGAGAGAGTTTCCGACAAGGTGAACGTCGTTGTCCAGGGTCGCCGTGATGTCATAGTCCAAGTCGTTGTAGGCGTACGATCCTCCAAACGCCAGCGACTCAGCATTGCTTCCTTCCTCCGACCGTTTTTCCCGTGCGATCGCAAAGCTGCCACCGTCACCGGTGATTTTGTGTTGGTTGACGGCATTGATGGTGACTGTGCCATTTTCAGCATGGAGGTCGACCCCTTGTACGGTCGCGTCCGTCGTACCGATCAATTCATTCCAAGACGCTGAGAGCGCTCCTGAATTTGTGAAGCCACCGGACGCTGCGTAGGCGAGTGATCCGGAGATTGCCCAGATGGTTGCGTCGGCGCCGCGGCCGTCATCAAACGCTTCACCAGAATTCGCTCCAACCGTAATATCACCATCCGCTTTTACCGTTTTGTTGGCTGATCCCGAGCTATCGACGATTTTGGCGGTTGTCGTTTGATCTTTGATCAGATTGATCGCTGCGGAGCCCGCTACAGCGGCACCAGAGCCTGCGCGCTTTCCGCTGGTGATCGCGCCAGCGCCCGAGAAGGCTTCGAATCGCGTCGCATTGTCACTCGTTACGGTAATATCAGCCGACTGCGGATCGGCGGTTGATGCAGCAGTGATCGCTGCAAAACCGGCCAAGTCGATCTGGCTCTGGGTCTCGTCGATGATGTAATTCACCGCCGCGTCGCCAGCGACATTCAAGTGAAACTTGTTTTCAACTTCCTTGACGACCCGGTCGTCGCCGAGTTGGAAACTGGCCTGTTCTCCTGCCTCGCCTTCATCGGCGACATCGGCCGCTGGATTCTTCGAGAATCGGAACGTCGGTGTGACACCAACAATCGAGGCGTTGTAGACCTCACCCGAGGTTGACGAATTCACGTCGATACTGGCTGCCTCGATTCCACCATTCAGGTTCGACCCGTTGCCAGGTGACCCGTTACTGGAAGAGCCATCGCTGGCCCCATAGACCTCATATCGATCATTCCAGTCTGCCGGTGCTGCTCCAATGAACGCTCCTGACTTTCGATCGAGGTCGACGATGCTACCGCTTAGCCCGATCCCCAGCGCGTCGCTGGCGACAAGACTACCCGAGGTTACGATTTGTCGCGTGTCTGCCGTTGCATTGACTGCCAGCGGACCTCCCATCGTTTGAATTGTGGCTCCCGCATCAATCTGGGCGATGTTGGTACTGGTTTGCAACGATTCTGCACCACTGACTCCGATTCCAACACCGTCCGATTCACTTCCCGATTCTGCAAAGACATTTTTCTTGAGCTGTTCAGATGTGTTGACCTTCAACCCTCCTGAACCGCTATGAACCGTGGCTCCACTTTCGATCAGCGCAAGTGTGGTGTTCTGGGAATCCACAAAAACATCCGAGACTCCCATTCCAAAGCCTTTCGACTTATTGCCGAATAAGGAGAATGCGGTTCCCATGTTCCAGCTGAGAAGTCCCCTGAGGAAATTCACCTTGAACATGCCAGCCAAGGAAATCACTTCCATGGACAGAGATGCGTCTAGCTCGACTTGCTGCGTATCGGCTTGAAGGTCGATTTGTTGATTTATCTGTGCGCCGTCACGGACGATTGCTTGTGTGTTGTTTTCATAGAAGACCGTTCCGATGGAACCTGTGATCGCTGTGGACGCGCGTTTGTCGTAGGTGTCGTCAACACTTCCGTCGTCTTTGAGTGATCTCGAGTCAGGCTTGAAAATGACGCTGTTTGCCCAAACATTTAAGTAACTATCAATTCCAGATGTTGGGCCGATCCATTTTGAGAGAACGGTGATGTCGTTGAATGGGTTTTTTCGACTTTCGTTCCCGCTGGTGGCGACCCCGTCTTTTACCGTTGGGTATTTCAAACGCGGATAAGAAAGCGTTGCATCGACATCAATGACGCCCGATGCATCGACGACAGCATTTTCACCGATTTCGGCGATGACTGTATTGTTAAAGTCACCAAATGCGATCCCGATAGCGAAGGCGAATTTTTTCCCGCCGCCAGCACTCGCGGATGCTTTAGCGAACGTTTTGCTGTTTTGCTGCAGAGTCGAAGTGATCGAAATGTCACCGATCGTCTCAACGGTTCCACCTACCGACGTCACCACTGTATGGTCAGCGATGGTAACACCAACTGACGACGCGAACGCCCAACTCGATCCGTTGTTTGCCGGAGATAGTCCCTTGCCGTCTTGCTTAAGGTACTTGCTAGTGATTTTGTTGCCACCGAATGCGGTTTTCCAAGCTCGGCTGTTTTGGGTCAATTCGGGTTTCGACAAGAGGTCAGAGAAATTCGGTTTTCCGCCGAGTGATGCACCGGCGAGCGACTGATTCTTTAGTGATGATGTCGATGAGCTGATTTCGACCGCAGTGGTGGTCGGCGCCGACAGGGTTGCCTGCATGTCCGAACTGTAATTCGTCGTGTCGTATTCGATGACTTCGGCTAATTGCGAGTCCCAATATGCTTCAGCCAGGCGAAGTGAATTAGGGCCATCGACGACGGCGTAGTATGCATTGCCAGATTGCAGCCCCTGGATGGGGGCATCGCTGACGTTGTAACTGCGAACAATTTCGAGCCCATGGTTGCTGCCGGTTGCGCCAGCATCGATTGGCAATTCGTTTCCTGCGGTGGCGTTCGCTTCGGTCGCGGCGAGTTGCAACGAATCTTCGCTGATCGCAATGACGAAATAGTTTCCACCGTTGTTGAGACCGGTGATCGCCGTGCCGTCGCCAGCAAGATAGGTGATTTCTTGCCCAGTTGTGAAACCATGCTTGGTCAGGTTGATCGCGTTTTGATTGGCGGCGTCGGATGCCCCAGTCACCGCTTCTAGCTCAGTGGGGTCAAAGGCAATTACTGGCAATTCATCAGCCAATAAATCGACGTCGGCCGAAAGGCGCAGCGCATGGCTGCCACTGCCAAATGTTCCACGCGAGGTCAGTGGGATTGCGATAGGAGTAGCCGCGGTTGCCTGCTGATAGTTCGTCGCAAGCTGGATTTTCCCATTCATCAATGGGATCACGTAGTAATCTTTGTCATTCTCCAAGCCGCCAATCGGATCTCCGCCACTGCTCTGGTAATTGACCATCTGACCTGCGGTCCACGCATAGGGCAAGTCGAGCGTGTTGTCGTCAAGATTGACCAACGGTGTGGTACGACTGGCATCGAACGTTCGCACGATGCTTGATGAGACAAGGGATTGAAGCTCGCCGCTCCCCGTGGAACCCAATTCGATGTATCCACCCGCTGAAGGATCAATCGCGGCTTGACTCGCGACATCAATCGTGTCAGCCAATTGAATTGTGTTGGCATCTAATCGGATCACGTAATAAGTCGTGTTGTCCGTCAGTCCGTCAACCGCCGTACCGCCTTCCGCCTGATAGGTGATGGCTTGCCCGGTTTCTAAACCATGGCTAGCGCTGACAATGGTGTTATGGGCGATGTCAATGTCGTAGCCTTTCCACCGATTGGGATTGGTCGCTGTTCCATTGCCGGTTGATGTCAGATCGATCGAAATGCCGGCTACTGCTTGATTCCGCGATGATGCGAGTTGCAACTCATTGTCGTTCAAGACGATGGCGTAGTAATCAGAGGTCGCACCGTCGGCGGTCGAACCACTTTCGAGTCCACCAATCGGCGTGTTTGTCTGGCCGGCGTCATCGAGTCCCGCTTCGTAGGACAATCGCTGGCCGGTCACATAGCCGTGCGGCTCGGTAAAAAATAGAACGTTTTGTGTGACGTCGACGGCTGGGATTTCTGCTTGTGCAGTGGGGTCGAAAGTGAAACTACCTGCACCACCACTTGTGCCTGCAGTAGGTCCAAGTACATATTCGCCTGGCCCTTGCGGTGGTTCAAACGTGAGCGACGATTTGGTCTCCGCGTCCTCTGCCGTCCAGGCGAGTTGGATGCGGTCATCGTCCACGCGAATTACGAAGAGAGTCGAACTCGTAGCCTCCGACAAACTTTGCGATTGCGTTGAACCATCGACGGTCTGCACACGCGATAAATCGGGGCCGCTGGTCTTACTGAAAACCAGAGGATCGCCATTGCTGAGCCCATGGTTTGGAAGAATTAAGAGATTGTTGGTTAAATCAAGGACAGTCTGATCGAGTTGGACGATCTGCTGCGGATCAAACTCAACCCAACTTTGTTCAGGAGCAAATGTGTGATTCGTGGAGAGCGTCTCAGTGGCGGAGAACGAGCGATCGGTTTCATAGATCAATCGGCTGCCGGTCTGGATGCCCGTGGTATCGAGCGCAAATGTGTTGTTGTTGGGATCGAGAGCGAGTTGTGGATTGAACGTCTTGGTGGATGAAACATAGGCAAAGGCTTGGTCTTGCCCGATTGGGTCGCTACCGACCTCTTGAGGATCGGTGATGTCGATTGCATCCCCATGGTGAGCGTCTTCGTACGACAACGCGAGTTGGAAAACGTCTTCGCTCTTGGAGATGACGAAATATTCCTCTTGGTCATAGAGACCACCAATTTGAGCATAAGTTGTCGCATCACCATCCGAATCTGAGATCGCCAGATACTGAATCGGTTGGCCCGTTTCGAAACCGTTGGCTGGAATTGAAAACTCGTTTGAATCGAAATCTACGTTTTCACTTAGTTTGAAAGGTAACGTTGAAATTACGTTGAGTGATTGCGTTGTGTTGTAGTCAACGACGGGAAGTTCCAGATCCATTTCCAGAATGTTGGCCAGCTTGATTGCATTGTCCAAGACCTCGACGATGACATAATTTTGATCATGAACCAAAGGAGAGATCGGCTCGGTGGTGTCGAACCCGGTGACGGTGTAAGCAACGACGTCTCCACGCGACCAGTTGAGCGTTGGATCGTAAGGGAGTGTTGTTTGCGTGATGGAGGCTCGATCAAGCTCTTGCGTATTTGTGCCAGCAGCGTTGCCCGATGCTGCTACCCCGTAGTTGTTGCTGCTGATGCTACCGTCAACCGTTGTTTCAATCGTCGTGTCATCAAACCCGAGTGCGATCGTGACCCCAACCAACCCGTCTCCGTACGCCGCTGTTGAAGCGTTAGGTACGGTTTGCGGCGTTCCGCTGGCGTTGATTGCAACGCGTCCCTCTGCGTCGACTGACGCACCTTGGCCAACCGTCGTTTTTGACGTCAGCTCGGTGAAGGCAAGGGCAATCGCAGCCATTTTGATGGTTGCGGGTGATGCGTCCAGCGTTTCGGTCGGCCCCTTGTAGAACTTATCCTGGTACGGCGCCATCGTTCGTACATTCACTTTCGACTTGGACGTGCCTGTCGAAGAGATCGTGATATCACCGCCCGCAGTCAGTAAGGTTGGATTCATGCTCGAAGCGATCACGTCGGTGATTGCGTTGCTCGTTGCCTTGCCGTAGCCAGCTGCGACTTCGTATCCGCCAGGGCCGCCATAGATGGGCCGGGTTTGCACAGCGATCAATTCGGTGTCCGCGCTCGCTGTACTTTCCAGGGTAATGGCGTCGGCTGCGGTGATTGTTGTTCCAGAGACGGTCAGATTCGCGTTTGCATGACGATTGAAATAGGCAACGTCAGGGATCGGAACCTTGCTTGGTACCAAGCTCTTGATTGCCTTTAAGCCAGCTCCGGTAACTTGGGTTCCCCCTAACTGATACTTCCCATTGGCATACCCAGTAACTTCTTTTGCAGTGGACGTGACATGGATTGCATGCCCGGTAAGTTGCGAATCAACAAGCGAGACGTCAACCTGTCTATCGCCGGTCGATATCACCTGCCGGCGAAAGGCTCTGTCTTGCCGGTCGGCAGAAATTGTAATGGTGTGGGCATTGATGGATGCATCGGTGAGCTGGACCGACAAAGTGTCGGGTCCACTCGTCGTGACGTTATCGTCATACGAGACCGATAGCGTTACATCCCCAGCACTGTAGATACTACTGATGTCGACTTGGGTGTAGAGGTCGCCACCAATCACAATGGATTGGTTACTGGTGAAATCAATGTCGCCGGAATTGGCGACCGAGGTTCCGGTCGCACCATTTTGATTCGAGGCGGAATCTAAATCTCGGGTCGACAAAACGTAAGATTCACTGACAAGGATCTCGCCACGTGCATTTGCAGTAAGAGAATTTCCGGAGGTGCTTAGGTTTCCGAACGCCAGGCTTGTATCATTCTGCAGGCTCTTGAAGATAAGGTCATGCTGAAGCCCGCTGAGAATAATGGGGTCGTCAGCACCGCCTTCGTTGAAATCCGTTTCTGGCGCGTTGTCACCCAAGCGGTATTGCAACTGCCGATCTCCAGCGCTGTTTACAAACTCCTCCAGCATGATCGGTTGCGACGAGTCAAACGTCACGCTGTAAGCGCTGGTTGTCGTTTCGAGTGAAACGGCAGTCAGGAGCATGCGCTTTTCCAGAAGCTCAAGCAGTAATGCCTGACGCACTTGTCTCTTCGACTTCTGCCGCCTTGTCTCGTTACGTTGGGAAGAGTGTTTGCGTCGGCGCGATGGTAACTGGGGATTCATCTTGAAGATTCCGTTTTGTCTACCCGAGGTGATGCACAACCTAGGCGTCTGAATTGCTTTGCAAATGCGAAATCGAGCCGTGTCGATTTGGAGTGTTTAAAGCGGCAATTATTCGGACTGCCAAATTCGTTGAACCAGGTGGTTGTTCGCGCCAAATCATAATTGGAATGCAACGAACTTATGAGTCATTCGAAACCGATTTTTTATGTTTTGCGAGTGATTCAACAGGCGAAGTCTGCTTTTTGTCGCGTTGCTTCCCGAGGTGCCGATTTGGCTTGAATTTGGTGCGGGAAGCCGCATCGAAAACAATGGCGCAGAATATCTCGTTAACGGCCTAAATGCTGCGTCAGCTGAAGTCGTTGCGAACTTTCGCAGTGTGGGTATCTGCGGACACACATGAGGGGTATCTCACCTCGTCCATGTACTGCTTTGAAAGGGGATTTGGATTCGAAACCGAACCAGTGAGATCAAAGTTGCTGGTGTGCCGCAGCGTGAACCAACCAAGCAAGATCGAACGCAGAGGATTTGGCAGTTGTATTTTCGCCGTGGTTTTGAATCTGAATGCTCACTGAGATAATCAATGGCGAACACCATCATGCCTCAAGTCTGTTTGTCCACCATCGGTTTTGTTTGGCGTAGCCTCCGAGTGCAGGGAAATCCGCCGCGAGTAAACAACGCTTCGCGGGGAGGGGAAATACCACCCGAATGTAGTGATCCTGCACCAAGCATGGTGCTGAATACGGCCATGAGATTGTTCGCAGGCCGGGGGGGTATTTCAGGGAGGTTTTCCGGCTGAATACCTTTATCACGCCATCGCCGCGGGTTGCCGAAGCTGGCTGCGGCTCTCCGTTGCTTGGGCGAGTGGCTACGGATACAGGTGGAATGGCATCAAAACTTCTGGAGAACTCAGTCTCTTTGCTTGGCTTTGACGCACCCGTATTCGTTGAAATCGTGATTGGTCCCCTCGTGTTCAAAAGGACCGAGCCGACAAATTTGAATGCGAAGTCAGCGAGATGAAGATTGGTTGATCATTCAGAAAACAAATTCTCGGTCGTGAATCGCTTGCACGCGCTGATGAGCGGCAAGATGCCAAGTGCAAAGGATCTGACGAATAATGAAACCAACATTTCGCCGAAACATATGAATACCATTGCGGGCTGCGAGCGTTTCCGCTGTCGCATTCGCTTGGCTTGTTCAATTTTCCGTGGCAGGTTGCAGTCACGCGATCTTGTTTGCAAAGATAGCGATGAAAGACCGCCCGCGATCATCGTCCTATATTTCCGGCAATCTCTTGCAGCATTCGACCTGTCAGGCAACGCGAGACTTATTGTGGGTCATCAATAGTCCGGCATTATTGGTTTCCAATCAGGATGTGGATTGCCTGACGCCTGCGCCTCGGGACTTATTGCAATCCCAGATCGACACCGGGCATCTAAACAAATACTTAAGGCAGCGGCACTCTTGTCGAGTGGGACGATATTTCGAATCGCTCATTGCCTATTGGCTAAGGCACATTCGGTGTGTTGAGATCGTTGCTGAATCAAAAACGATTTATGAAGATCATCGCTCCGTTGGCGAAATCGATTTTATTTTCTACGACGAACAAAAATGTCTCACGCATTGGGAGGTTGCAGTCAAATTTTATCTGTGTCGATTCTCGCGTGGGGCAACGCTTGGCCAATTCATTGGTCCCAATGCTCGAGACACGCTTGAGCAAAAGCGACAAAAGATGTTTAAGCAGCAACTGCCACTCAGTCGTAAGCACTTTCCGGAGGTTGCGATTCGGTGTGCGTTTTTGAAAGGCCGCTTGTTTTACCACAGTAAAGACCAGTTGACGGCGAACGCATCGAAGTACATTTCGTCTGATCATCTGAGCGGAGGTTGGTGTCGTATCAGTGAGTTAGTATTGCGGCTGCAGACACTGCCGGCACGCACTGAGGATCCGCAACCTCCCCTGCACGATCGGCCTGCAGTCCGATTTCGTCTACTCGAAAAACCATTTTGGCTTGCGGACGCGATTACGGCTAAAAACGACGAGACATTGATGACATGTGAATCGCTGCTTGATATGGCGAGTAAGCATTTTCGGGTTTCAACTCGTTGTCTGCTCGTCTCCCAAATGAGACAAGAAGGTGACTCGTCCTGTGAAGTTGATCGATTCTTCATTGTGTCGGAGACTTGGCCTGAGGTTTCAGGCGATCGATGAATTGCGATACATCGGTGTGGGATTGAACGTTAGAAATCGTAATTCCGCAATTCCGCAATTCCGCAATTCCGCAATTCCGCTGTTCGGCTGTGCCGCAATCGCTGCCCTGCTGAATCGCGATCCCGGCTACAATTTGTGTCCGCGTCTTGAAATTTCACACCATAAGAATTCCAGCGATTTGATTATGCGATTCAGACCAACAAGCCTTATCCGATTTTCCATTGTTGTAAGTTGTCTTATTTGCTTGCGTGAAAGCAGTGCTGATGAGAAACCAGAGCTCGAAATTTGGCCAGGCGAGTTGCCCGCAGGTGCGGTTCAACTGCCACCTAGCAAGATTGCTGCATTGAAATCACAGGCCAGCGAAGAGCGAATCCGGTACGTCGAACGAGCCACTTTGACGGTTTATGAAGCACCGCCGGAAACTGCCAATGGATGTGCTGTGATCATTTGCCCAGGTGGTGGCTACAACATATTGGCGTGGCCCAAGGAGGGACTCGAAGTCGCTGAGTGGTTCAATTCGATTGGTGTGACAGCTTTTGTGTTAAAATATCGCGTTCCCAGAAGGGACCCAGAGAAAATTCACTGGGAACCGATGCAGGATGTTCAACGTGCGATTCGAGTGGTTCGGCATGGTGCCAAAAATTGGAACATTGATCCGAACCGAATCGGAACACTCGGTTTTTCCGCAGGTGGCCATCTCACTGTTATGTCCGGGGTTCAGTATGAAACGCAATGCTATGCCCCAGTGGACGAGGCTGACAAGCTAAGCTGCCGACCGGATTTTATGTGTCCGATTTACGTCGCGTACCTTGGTGAGAATTACAACGATCGGGTTGCTGAATTAGGACCACTTGTGACCGTGACCAAAAACACGCCGCCCACTTTTATGGCGGTGACTTGGGATGACGCGATGCGAGGTGCTCAATCAGCTTTGCTGTTTGCAAAATTGCGAGAGAACGGTGTTCCTGCAGAATTGCACGCTTACACACGAGGGGGCCACGGGTACGGCATGCGTCCTTCGGAGAATCCCGTTTCAAAGTGGAACACGATGCTGCAAGCTTGGTTGCAGGGAAGTGGCTTTTTGGAAAAGTAGAGCGGCTCTCCGTTCCATTCTGTGACTGAGCTTTCGCGCTGGCTGGAGTTATCTCAAACTTGGATTCTATTCTCAGTCGTCATCACCTGCTTGGGGCGAAGTCGCGAGTAGACGGTACACCGTCGGGATTTATCGCGATTCTTTTGCGCGTCGCCGGATAGCATCCGGCGTTAATGCTCCACGGAAGATGGCGGCCTCGGACAGGATACCTGTAAACGGCAGGTGATCGTTGTCGTCTTTATAGATCCCTGCCGAGAGCCAGCTGGCTTGCTCGAATAAAACGGCGCCCGACTGAGCGGAGCTGATCCCAACCAGTTTGCCATCGACAAACAGCTTCATGTTTTTACCGTCGAAGGTACCAACAAGATGGTACGGTTGCCCCGATGTCAGCGTTTGCGGAACTTCAAGGTAGGTCAATTTTGATTTTTGCTCTGACGCGATGGCAAAGAAAAAATGATCGTTGTGAATTCCTAGTAGTGCTCCCCTTTCGAAATCTCCATTGTCTTGGATAGCGCCGATGATTCCCGACCATTCAATTGCTGTCTTGGAAACTTCGACACGAGTTTCCAATGACAAGGTTGCAGGCATGATGGGCAAGTCCGGTTGGTCGGGTGAGATAGCAAGCCATTGCTTGCCATCGAGCAGGATCCCCGAATCGGTAAACTCGATTGGTTGCGTGGCAATCATTGGTAAGTCACCGACTTTTGGTTGAATCGCCTGTCCTTTCATCGCAGCGGATTTGAATTGCCACGCGTACATTTCCTGTAAGGGCTGTTCTGTTAGGGGAGGAAAGTCTTCTAGCATCCTGATGCTTGGTTGGTCAGCAGTGACCGGAGAAAAGCCCATCGATGTCTGAACAGGAAACGAACAAACACAACTAGCGCTACCCTCGGGAATCAGTAAGCGGCCCCCGGCAGGGAGCATATTGATCCAGCAACCGGGCCGACTGGGCGAGAGTTTTTGGAACGCATTTTCCTGATCGGCCGCAAGGTTCAGGACGGTTGGATTTCCAGCGCGGAAGAAAACACATTGGCCGGCACCACTCAGCGTGCCACAACTGTGGCCCGGGCGGCTCAGCGACCAAGCTGCTACGTCGCCTGCGGGAGTGATTTTCTCTCCGGTCGTAAGGTCATACAAGTACGGCTCGGCAATCAAGGTCCCTTTGCCTGAGGGTTGTCGCAATGTCAACGGATGGTGTACCTGTTCGCCGTGCCCCAGCCCATCCGTGATGTGCGTGTGTTCATCCGACCAAATCAACGATCCGTTTTGTAAATTGAGCGTCGCCAATTGGTAGGATGCTCTCTTCTCTCCACTTTCTGACGTCGCAAGGATCACGACATCGTCAAAAATTTGCGTGTAAAGGATGTTGACTGCACGGGGGAACGGTAGTGGTTGAACCCATACGGTTTGGCCTGTAACGGCATCGAGACAAACAACCTGTGAGTCTTTTGAGAGTTCGACCGCGGAAATTCGATCCGTGTCACTTTGAAGGGATGTGTCGCTTCTCGATTCAATGAAAACAATACGCTCTCCGGAACCGTCAATTGAAATTGAACTGTTTGCGATCACGCTCTGTTCGGCGTATTTCCAAATCGTGCGTCCTTCGGGATCCAAGCTGTGCAGGGCGCGGCTGCAAACCAACGGTCGAGCCGAGTCATAGTCCTGCTTGGTGTAGCGTTCTCGTAGCGTTTTAGGTGGGAACGAATTGCGGACCGTTTCCTCCGGTCCATGCGGCTCGCCTTTAAGTCGCCCGGCACCCGGTTTCATTGCGCTCGCAATGATGAGGCCATTTTGCTCGGCAACGTATCCCCAATATAAATCGTCGTCGCCCGCGGGCATCAAGAAGGATGCAAGTCGCTCACCCGTCAACGCGTTGAGTTTCCAGATTTCACGACCGACTGCCGTGTAGAGCAAGTCGCCACTTGGTGTGAGGCTGGAATAGCCCCCATCGAATGGCATCACGTAGCGGACTGCGTCAGGTGGCAAGGGAATTTCCCAACGCTCGGTTCCGTTGGCCGGGTCAACGCCGATTAGTGATTCATCACCATGCAAGATCAGGCTGGAAGCGGCCGCCAAAGGTGATTGGGCTCTCAGGTGACGGTCTGGCATTCGAGCGGGACCAACGCCACCAAACCACTGCAGTCGAAATTCGCTTGCTTGGCCGACGATCGAATCCCCCGAGTCTGATGTGTTGGTCGGCGAGCCATACTGATGCCGCCACACACCGACACCCGGTAACGGCTTTCTGATGAAGGGAGAGTCTGGTGCACAACAAACGATGCCCGATCCAGGAGTGACGCAAGCGATCAATTCGTCCCGCCCATATTCGGATGGGGAAACTTCGAACGCAAGATTGAAAACTGGTTCCGCGAACGGGACTGGATCACCTGCCGTGTGCTGCATGACGGTCAATCTCTCACCATACCGCCGCTCTCTCAGAAACTTGTTCCGCAGTTGGTCACAGATTTCCGTTGTTGGAACGAGCGAAATCACATTCAGGCGTGTCTGCGTTGCTAAGAAATTTGCACACCGCCCATCGAGGTCATTCACAACCAAAGCCAATCCGTTTTGCGATTGAAGCGTGTCGACGCATGCTTTGATTCGCGCGAGAATCACGGCGTTTGGATCCTTGACTTCGGTTTTTGGAAGCTCCGAACTCGGTTCACGATTGATCTGCCAGGAAACCGGAGTCGGGGGACCAGCGGTAATAGATGTGATTCCATGCCAGGCAAACACTCGCCCCAAACTTGTCGTGGCTACGAGCAATTCAGGGAATTCTCCGTTCACCGAATCGGAGACCGCCAAATAGCGAACCACGCCTTCGTTGGATGGCAAATTTAAATCGCACATGCGGGTGCCGGTGCGGCCGTTGAACTGGGTTACCACCGCTCCGCATGTGGCAAACACAGAGCTGTTCTCGGCATCCCCGGTCACGATCAAGTGATCTGTTTGCTCGCAGGGAGCCGACCAGATCTCGGATCCATTCACTCTTGCTGTCATCTTCTTTAAATCGTGACATTTCAAGTCATTCTCATTAGAGAACCAAACCCTGCCATTACCCGCTGCGATCGCACGTCCAGCGATGGGAAGCATTTTTGCTTCCGGAATATTTGGGAATGATTGCACCGAAGGCGTGTTGCCGGGTCCTGAAAAGAATGCCTCGCGAGTCAACATACAGAAGGAACCACCAGGCGATGGAAGATCATTGATGAATCGACCAGAATCAAGAGCGAGACAGAATGGCGCAGAGCGTCCGCAAGGGATGCAGAGTCGTTGGCGGTGGTCGGTCAGCAGATAACCTTGCGGTGAACGATTCACTTTGCGGCGCCAAACCAATTCACCGTTTAATTTGTTAAACGCTGCTGCATAGACGCCCTGACTAGGGAATAGTCCCGCGGTGGCAAAAACGAGGTCGGCGGAAACGATTGTCGAGGTGCGAATTGGGTGACTGTCAATCAGTCGGCCATTTCCAAAAATCTTGGGTTGCTCCGGACCAATTCGCCGGGACCACTGCACTTTACCAGAGATGAGATCAAGGGCCCGCAGCACGCCATCGTCTGATCCCAGCCAAACCATTCCGTCCTCAATATGAGGCGCGTAGCGAATCGGACCGTCGGCAACAAATTGCCAACGTAACTCACCGGTCATTGGGTTGAGTGAAACCAAGCGATCTGTCGACGAGGATGTAACAAGCAGGTGCTGGTTCCCCGTGGCGTCCAAGGCAATCAGCGGAACATCGCCCCGGTCATCGACGACTCTCGGTTCGATCGAGCGAAGTTCTTGCCACAAGCTTCCTTTCGCTGGTTCGGACCAAGCAGGGGCGGGCTCATCAAGGTCTTGATGGACCCACGCAGGTTGCCACGAGGAAGCGTGGAGAGTTTGTTCGCGATAACCAGTTCGTTG
>JAQWPZ010000020.1 GCA_029245125.1 Rubripirellula sp. | reverse complement strand
TCGAAACCGCAGCTGGTGTCGATCGCTTTTTCGGCGTAGAGCCATGCCTGATGCAGGTTGATCTCATCTGGACGATCATTGAAGATCGGCAGTGCCTTGGAGTGGTAGCCGGCTTGCAGCCAACCGCCAACCGAGATGTTGCTGTCGCAACATTCGCCGAACAGGCTGTACGGGTCGCCCAAGCAGCAATCGCCGCAGGACAACAGGCCGTCCATGCAACCCATGCCGAGGCCGGTGCCGCAGAGTGAATCGCATCCGCTATCGCAGCAGGGCTCTTCGTCGCAGCAGTCAGTTGCTTCGCAGCCACAAACGGGCTCGCCGCAATCGCAGGATACTAATTGTATGTCATTTGGCTGATCGGCGAACACATTGCCTGCATAGGTTCCGCAAGCAATGGCGGCGATCAACGCTAACTTTGTAAGCTTCATTTGCTTTTCTACTCCCCAATATCCATGACGGGTGAGATACGATTTGACTCGTACCAGCGTGATTTTCAACGGCAGTTGATCGCCGTCGAAGGCCACGAGAAGCATTCTCGCGTCCGGTTGCTCAGTGCCACGTCATCCGCCCCTGAGTGACGATGACAGACCGAACCACGCTATCTAATCAACGGTAGGTATCGGAGCGGTGAATGCGTCTTGAGTTGAAATCTGGTGAAACATTACTGGAATCCAGGCAAGCTGGTTCGGCCCACGCTTGTTACGGAATCAATGCTATTTGATCCTCAAAAGAGGATCGGTAAAGGTCTGCATTTGCTGATGTTTGTGCTGGTATTAACGGTAATTCGGCCGCTGATCGTGCGAACGTCGTCTGCCGGCATGCTGAAGCCAATACGGAGGGATTGAGGGAGCGGAGGGGCCCCGATCCTGGACGTGTGGTGGCCGACCGGGGGTTGGTCGCTAAAATTCATGACTTTGAGCCCTCCAGCCCCCCAATCGACGACCATGGCCTTTTGGCGCAAGAAGAATAACGATCCTGAGGCGGCGAATCCCGCCCGGGAGAGCACCGATGCAGTGACGCCAAACGTTTCCCCGCAGGACGCAGGTGTTTCCCCGCAGGACGCAGATGCTTCCCCGCAGGACGCAGGTGTTTTGTCAGAGCAATCAGGTACGGCCCAGGATAATGAGCCTGCAGCAACTCCACAGCGATCTGGTGGGCTGCTCTCCAAAATGCGGGGTGCTTTGTCGAAAACACGGCAGGCCCTCAACACCGATATCCGCGATTTGTTCAAGGCGGAGGGACGCTTAGTAGATGACGAATTCTTGGACGAGTTGTTCTCGCGGTTGATTCGTACTGATATGGGTGTCGGCCCTGCCGAGACGATTCGGGATGATGTGGCTAAACGCCTCCGGGCTCGCGTGGTGCAGCTGGAAGAGGTGTTGCAGACCATCACGACGCAAACGCAATCGATGCTGGAGCAGGAATCATCGGCTTTGAAGATGGCGGAGACCGGGCCCACTGTCATTTTGGTGGTGGGGGTCAATGGCAGCGGCAAGACGACGTCGATCGGGAAACTTGCCAGCCACCTGCAGAAATCAGGTAAACGAGTCGTCTTGGGGGCGGGCGACACCTTTCGTGCCGCAGCGGTAGAGCAGTTGACTGTGTGGGCTGGTCGAATCGGTTGCGACATCGTGACGGGTAAACCGGAAGCGGACCCCGCCAGTGTCGCCTTTCAAACGGTCGACAAGGCCGTGGAGATTGGTGCCGACGTTGCGATCATCGATACGGCAGGGCGATTACAGACTCAAACGAATCTGATGCAGCAGTTGGAGAAAATCCGCCGGGTTGTTCAAAAGCGGATGCAGACCGAAGAGGCACCGCACGAGGTACTACTCGTGCTGGATGCAACTGCCGGGCAAAATGCCATTAGCCAGGCTCGAGGGTTCAGTGACTCAGCGGGCTGCACCGGAATTGTGCTGGCCAAACTCGATGGTTCAGCCAAAGGGGGCGTGATTCTGCCGATCCGTGAGCAGTTCCAGTTGCCTGTGAAATTTGTCGGTCTGGGAGAAGGAATCGAGGATATGGCGGAGTTCGATGCGAGTTCGTTTGCCCAGGCCCTCTTTGCTGAGTAGTTCTGATGTTGCATCTGCAATCCGATTCAGCCACGCAATGGTTGCACCAAGTCGATCAGCATTTAGATGAAATCCTGATCGATCACGCGCACTGCGAGCGTAAAGCTGCCTCGACGGCAATGAACTTGATGAACTCGTACACCGAGAATCGAGATCTGTGCCGCGAGATGACTCGCATCGTCGAGGAAGAGCTTGAGCACTTCGAAATGGTGCTTCAAATTCTCGAAAAGCGGGGGATCTCGTTTCGACGCCTGGCATCGGGACCCTACGGGCGACGGCTCAATAAACTGGTTCGAATGGCTGAGCCGGAGCGGGCCGTCGATCGGTTGTTAATCGCTTCGTTGATCGAAGCTCGCAGTTGCGAGCGATTTAGCTTGCTTAGCGCTCACGTGAAAGAGACGGAGCCTGAGCTGGCCGATTTCTATGCTGGCTTGTTCGAAAGTGAGGCGCGGCATCACACCACTTATGTTCGCCTGGCCGAGCATTTTGCCTCGCGTGATGAGGTTCGTCAGCGGCTGGACCAACTGTCCGCTGAAGAGGCAGTGATCATTGCTGAGGGTAGTGACCTGCCCCGGATGCATAGCTGATCTTTGGTTTCACGTTGATTCTTCGCGACTGCCGCCGGCTGGCCGAGTGTTTCACGCTGAGGTTTATGACGGTCCGGGGGTTCTTGGCGGCCGCGGTGGATGATGAGTCGAGGCTTGCTGCCAGAGAAACGGTTGATAGTCTTCTCGTGATGTCACCCGCTGAACATTGCGTGGTGGCTACGGTTCCTTTCCTGGATGGAGAGGCGTTCAATTAGGAGCGTTGGCTGTGGTGTGGAGGATCCAGCAGCCGATGGCGAGCGTCTTGATAACGTGATCGGGCGTTCGCACAGGAGGGGAATTAAGATGAGAATCTATTCGTTAACTTGCGTTCTGTTCATGTCCTGTGGTTTCTTCGCGTCTGGGGAAGCGAGGTCTGAGTCACCGATTCATTTTGACCTGCCACCCACAGCGGTTGCCGCCGATGCAGGCGACCGGTCGCTTGTCACAGTCCAACTGAGACTGTCGTCGATGATTGATGCGGCACATCGTTTGAATGTCGACCAGTGGATTGTGCGGTGCGAACCGCGAGATCACCGGTTGTCACTGGTTGATTATGCACCGCGTACGGAGACTGCCAGTCAGTTGGATGGATCGATTCAAATTAAATCGACCAATGAGTCCAGCAATGCTTTCGGTGCTTCGATTGACGGTGGTTACGGGCGGTTAGTGACTGGGCATACGGGGATTGACCAATCTGAAAAGCAGATTGAAACCCAGCAGTACGATCGCGTTGCCCCTCATCAGGTTGTGGTGGCAGCCGGAACGATCCATCGTGGTCGCGGGGTTTATTTCAAACTCCGCTCCACCGAGCGGCAGGTATTGGAGGGAGAAAAGCAATTCTCGGTGACGCTTCGCGTTCCCTCCACGTGGCGAGGTGGGTTAGTGGATGTCTCCGTTGAGGCACAAACGCAGAAACGATCGATCAATCCCTGGGATCGAGAAACCAAGACGATTTGTTCTCAGCAGTTTGTGGTGGCCGTTTATCGAGACGGGGATCAACCCGCCGAAGTCGCGGCTGACTCACTTGCTGAAGCGGAGCGAGCATTGCGTGATCTCGAAAGTCAGTTGCAAGCATCACGGTCGACGGTGTCGTTATCAGCGGTCGTCCGCCACGTTGCGATGTCGTTGGATGTCAATGAACCCCAACCGTCTTGGTTGCAGCGTTTATTGATCGACCGCGCCGATCCCCACCTCGACAAACAGATTCGCGATCTCCCAATGAACATCCGGGTCGCTGTCTTGGATTACGCGGAACGACGCGACGACTTTCATTCGCTCAATCGTCTGTAGTTGATCGTCGTCCGGTTTGATGTTCCATCGCTCGCGGTGTTGCGAGCTACCGAACCACCACTGCGGTGACCAACCTCACTTGCGGTGGTGGTGAGTCTATCTGGCTCTCGTTGCACTGCGATGGTGCTGTGCAGCATTGCAAGTCGGTCAACTAGTTGTTGCTAAAGCCGAGTGCCAGCATCGAGTCTCGGCCGAGTGGATTCTTCAAGAATTGCCGATGACATTCGGGGCACAGGTCGTACTGCCCATGATGGCTCGATTGAGCCTCCTGGTCCAGAGTTTCTTGATGCATGCCTTCGAGCATCTGGTGAAGTTCAGCGAGGTGATCAATGTCCTCTTCCATTGCGACTTGAGAGTTGTCGACGGCGGATTGAATATCGATCTGGATGACGTAACGCGTTTGGTCGGCCGTATTGATTTGGCGCTTACAACGATCGCAAATGTAGTGGATCATTCATCAAGTGCCCGTCGTGTGGCACTCACAACGCAATCGGCGACGACGCGCGATCTGAAATAAACATAACAAGTGAACGCTGTGAGCTTCCCTCCATCGTAGTGATGAGGCGAAACCGTTCGCAAGGTAAATACCGCTCACTTTTTGACGAGAAACTGTCCAGACTTGACAGTCGAGCAATAAGAGGGTTCGACTTTTTGATGGCTGTCGAATTGAATCAAGTTACGGATTTGGATCGGGCTGAACGTTGCTGTCTTTCAAATTGCCCTTATCGTCGTTTTGTGGTTCGCTCGCTCGCAAGGCGGTTTGGCCATCGTTGGTGGTAAACCTGCCACCCGAAACAATGCTCGTTTCCTGTGGGGGCCGGATTTCGAGTAACATTCCCGGCAAAAAATCTTTCGGCAGGGAATCCAGTTCTCGTTCATCGAGCTGTTTGAATTCAAATCCGCGTTTTTCAGCTTCGATCTTTAGACGCCGGATCGCTGGGACATGGCCATACGCTAACAAGCAACGACCACCAGTGTTCAAACGCTTTGGCAGGCCATCGAGCAGAGAATCCATCAAGGCAAAACTTGGGTCATAGAAAGCGTGTTCGGCCGGCTTTGCCACCGTCCCGTCCTCCCAAGGAGGATTCGAGATGATCAGATCAAATCTTTGGGTCGGGTCCAGCACGCTGTAGGCGCTCGGATCCGAGGCGGGGACTTGGCGGACGTCGAGAGCTTGATCGGGCAACAGAATCGCTGCGTTGTACCGCGCGCAAGCGACCGCTGCGGAATTGATGTCGGTTGCGATGACCGATTTGGCACCGTTTTGCAGGCAAAGAATCGAGATTAATCCCGTTCCTGTGCCAATCTCCAGAACATCGCGTCCCGACACGCTCTGGTCATTCACGATCAGTTCACGCAGCGAGACGGAGTCATCAGGTTCCCAGAACACCGTCTCGAATTGAACGATTTGCCCATCGAACATGAGGTCGTCCAGCGACCACGTCTGAACGACGCGATGCGAATAGTCCAGGTCCTTGCGGTAAGCATCGCGGCAGCCACACGCCAAGCACGCCAAGGCACAGAGAGTGATGACATGCAGAGTGATGGCGAAACGCTGAGAAATCATCGAAAGCACCTTGAACACGCAACTCGTTTTCGAGTGGGAAAGGGTACCCGCGACGGAAAGTCACCACTTCGCTGCATGCTGATCGCAACACTGCATACCGAACGCAGCATACAGGACATTGCATACCGCACGCAGCATAGAACACTGCATGCCGAACACTGCATACTGGCTGCGACTAGGTGGCCTGACACGCAAACCGATCGCGGACTTGCGTCCGCATTGTAATCCCTCGTTGGTCGGCTGGGTTTACCGAACTTTGCACTCAAAGCGGATTGTTGCCTCTTCGCCAACTTTCAGCGGCTCTTTCAGTTTCCACATCAGTCGCAGCGATTGGCCATCATTTGGCTGGGATTCGAAGTTAGCCTCACGCGTTGAGGTTTCACTCCCGTCAACATATTCCAACCGGGTGGTCAAGTTGTCGATTAGGGTCACATCGTTCACCGCCGAATCACCAACGTTCACCACTCTCAACACGAATCGAACGATATCGCCTGGTAGTGCATCGCTGCGGTCAGCCAGTTTCGTAATCTGCAATCTTCCCGCATCTGGGAATTCGTAGATCGTGAGACCTTGCAGATGCTCGTCACGCGTCAACGTTGGCGGCTTCAGGTCCTCAATGACCACCTCTAGGCATTCATTAAGTTCCCACATAATCGCGGCCAACGCGTGTTCGCGAAGAAGCGCTTTTTCCTCGTCTTGCAGCATCTGCAATTCGGCCATCGACAGTGCTGCGAGAGCCTCGAGCACGTCGCCGGTTTGTTCCAGTTGCAGGACACTCTCCACCGGTACGCCACGAACTTGCTCACGCATTGCATCGATTCGCCGAGCCACATCGGCATGCCCCAGTTGGGTCGAGTCGGTGATGACCAGTCCTGGGATTTCGTGAGCGAATCGCCCTGCACTGACTGGCATATCGACTTGTGCCAAGCCAATTGTGCGGCCTCCCGCCAAGGCACTGGTGATTCGCCTTACTGAAGCAAATCGTGGTGCGTATAAACAGGTGCGGTTGGAGGCTTGGAATTCGATATCACCATCATCGGTGACGTAATGCACGACGGTATCTTCCGGCTGCAGGCCATCCACCAAGTCCTGGCGATTGAGTCGGGCGGCTGGAAGTTTGTCACCACCGTCGCAGAGATACTCTTGTGGGTCGTGCCCATTCCATGCCCCCTGGGGCAGCATGGCGTAGCCGTGAGGTTGCGTGGGTCCGCATTGATTGCAGCCGCAGTCACCGATTCGGTTGCCGAGAATCGGTTGGTGGAATCCAACTTGCGCAATAGCCGTGGGGTCAGGAGAACTGACCGATGCGACTTGGTAGCCCGCCGCTTGGGCCGGTGACGCGGCACCTTGAAAACCAGATCTTGGGTCGACGAAAGGCTGTCGCGTAGGCGCGGAGACTGGCATTCCACCTTGCATCATTCCGGGTGGCATACCGCCCTGCATCATCCCAGGACCTTGCATCATCCCGGGTGGCATTCCGGACATCATTCCAGGCATGCCGCCTTGCATTGCGGCACCTTGCATCCCCGGGGGCATCATTCCGCCCGGTCCACCGCCCAGCGGTGCGGACATCATGCCGCCGGGTCCGCCTGGTGGTGGGCCTGGCATTCCGCCAGGTGGTCGTCCGGAAAGTGCGCAGCCGACCGACAGCAGGCTCGGCGCGAGCAGTAAGCAACCGATCCAACGACGCAGGGTTGATCGTGATCTGTTTCTCATCAATCGTGTCATGGTTTGGAGGTGGGATCGGGTAGCGGATTGGGAGCCCACTGTGGATCGCCGAACAAGAAGTGCGGCATCAACTGTGGGGCCTTGGGAGGCGTGACGGATCCGATTCGTACAATGGCGACGGGGCGTCCCATGCGATCGGCGACTTCCAGAGGATCTTGGAAAGAGGAGATTTCCATGGGACGTCGAGTCGCGGGAGTTTGCAGCATCGGCGTCGCTGTTTGTGGATCTTCCAAATAGATGACTCGCGTCACCATTCGGCCATCCAAAGCAGCATCCAGATCTTCTTGATCGAGTTGAATTTGAATCGGATACTTCCATGCCAGTCCGGCTGGCGGAAAGGTCCGATCGATCGCTTCGATGGTTGGATAGAGTTCGGCACCTTCGGCGAGCGGAATCCGCGTGATCCGAAAGCGATAGACGGCACCAATCAGCAGTCCGGCCTGCAGAGTCGGATTGGCATCTGCAAACGATCCGGAGTTTGACAGTGCGAACTGCGTACTCCCCGGGCCGGTGATTTGAATCGGCTGGAAGTAACCAGCAACGGGTCCTCGACCGGCAAGTCGTGCCTGGCCGAGCGCCCCGGGTGGCATGCTCGCAGTCAACGGTCGATGTCGACTTGCGTTCCCCAGGTAGTCGGCGGGGTCAGCTGCCGTCGCTCGGGAAAGAAGTGCCGCGGAGGCCATCATCATGAGGCCGCGTCGCGAGATGTGATGAGTATGCTTGGGCATCACAGGTTGGCCCCGAGTGGCAAGGTCATGAAAGGGTCACCGGCATCCTTTGCCAGTGGCGTAAAGAAACGCGGTGAGATTGGGAACATCTGCACCGCGTTTCGTCATGTTTTCCGTGTCACGTCAATGCTTGACGTTTACGGTTGGCAGTTCGGATCAACCAGCTGACTTTTGTGCTGGTAGAGTCCGCGGGCTTGCGGAACACCAGGGTGCAAGTTCTGCTCGGTGATTCGGACCCGGCTAACCGGATTCGGATAACTCATGCCTGGTTGCATTCGCACGTTCATCTTGACCTTCTCAACCGGTCGCGGAATATTCATCTGCGTGTGGTTGCGGATGACGTGCTTCTTCAAGCCAGCGGGATGCCCCAATGGAATGTGTGGCGGCCCAGGCAATCCGATTGGCGTGCCGGTCATTGGCATGCCGTACTGAGGTGCATTGACACCCGCGATCATTCCGGGCAGGGATGGAGGTGCAGTGTTGCAATTTGCATTGTTGCATCCGCAGCCATCCGTCATTGCTGCCGCGAAGGGAGCGGGTAGGCCAGCGATCGGAGGACCGAACCCAGCACCCATTGCCATCGTACCTGCTCCTGCCATCTCAACATCCTTATCACCCAATCGGATGATCGCCAGGATTGAACCGCGTCGGTCCGCTTCGACGATTGGGTCGATGCCTGGATCGAGGCGTGTGCTGACCAAGGTATCGATGCCAGCCAATGCAGGCCCTTGGAAGTCTGGATCTGGTAGATAGATCACTTTGGTGACAAAGTTTCCGGTCAAAACCTGATCGAAGTCTTCCTCGGTGAATTGAATCGGCACGGAGTTGTGAGCCAAGTAGGCACCCGTTCGTGGATTGGCGTAGGCCAATTCAACCGTTGGGTAGAGCTCGACCCCTTCTCGGGCCGGGATATTTGTCAATTTGACCCGGTACAGGCCACCTTGAGGGAAGTTTTGTCGTGCAGGCACGACCAGCGGTTCGCTATCGAACAGGCCAGCTCCGCTCACGTCGTACCGAATCTGCATTCCCTCAGGTTGCCCGAAGGTGAGTTGCATCGTCGGTGGCGTGCTCGGCATGAGTGGCCCAATCGCTCCGTACTGCCCGACTTGACCGCCGTTGACGACTCGTTCGCAGCTGACCAGTTGGGTCTCACCCGAGTCAGCGACGGCAGTCGATTCCAGTGGCACTGCTGGCGTTGGTGCAGCGGGGCCAGCAGGTGCCATCGTTGCACCTGAGCCCATCATGCCAGCGGCGCCCATCATCATCATGCCGGGGGCCATGGGTGGCGGACCGAGGACTCCAGGTCCAGGGCCTCCCACGCCGGGTCCCGGCTCGAGTAGGCGTTGTTCAGGCGGCAGGTTGTGGCGAACCGGCACACACCCGGTGGCGAGGATCGCCGTGGCCGCCAATAGCGACAAATGAGTGACGATTCGTTTCATCGTTCCCCCCGTTCCTTGGGATTTGCTCAGTCTGAGTCTAGGTATGGTTGCTGATCAATCTGGCTGGACTTACCTCGCGTTCGGAAACTAATATCCGCGCTAGGCTTTCGTCCGTGAAGTCGGTTAGGACGACTCCGTTGTTGGTCATCGGCAGGTTCTAGGTGGCATCTTTGAGAAAATCGACATAACCGGATTATGAAGACCGATCGTCATAGCCCACGAAACCATTTCGAAGCCGTGAAACACAACATGACAAACGCTGCTACTCTGCCCGTTCTGGTGCTGGTTCTGGCATTCGTCGGGGCTCGAACCGCTCCGTCGGCCATGGCCCAGGAAACGACAACGCAAACCGAGCGTTCCTTGCAGCGGGAAAATCAACAGTTGGGCAGCACAACGCAGTCGCCCGCCAATTCACCGTCTCAAGCCAATTCGTTGCTGCGGCGAGTCATTGAAACCCTCGTTCATGGTCCAGCATTCGACGCCAAGGTGCGTGAAACCGTTTGGACCGGCGGAAGACAAGTTGTTGGCGTCGGCACCTACGAACAGGCTGGATTGGGGTCCGGGCGCTATAATTTGCAGGTTACGATGCATGATGGAGACGGAAAACACCGCTTGCAGCAGATCAGCGACGGCCGTTTGGCGTGGACGCGTTCGGAAATTGCTGGCAACGTTTCTTTGCGACGCGTCGATGTTGGACGCTTGGATCAATGGGTCCAAGGGGTTTCTTTGCCCCTGCCGATCGCACCCAGATTGCAAGTCGGGGCGTGGGCCGAAATGCTCACTTCTTTTCTCCGTGACTATCAGCTGCAAGTCGAGGGAGCTCATTTGAAGGGGCAACCCGTTTGGGTCATCACCGGTCGGTTGAATCAGCAACGACGGGATCAGGTGATGGCGGAAGCCGGCTTGGAACAGTGGCCGATGCTGTTTCCGACCCGGGTGCGGGTTGCGGTACAGAGCGAGCCAGAGTCCGGAACACAATTTGGTGCTTTCCTGCCCGTCCGCATCGAGTTCTGGAGCGACCCGCTACGCAAAGTGGAAGCAGCTGCAGCTGAATCGAAGTTGAGCGAAGAGGGGCGGTTGATCACCTTGATCGAAATTTATTCGCTCCGCCCAATCTCCGCGCCACCGGTGGAACGGTTTCGATTTGAAAACCAGGATGCTGAAGTCAACTTCACTAATGACACCGATCGGTATATCCAGCAGTTCGGAGTTCAATTGACCGAACGGCAGCGTCGACAATTACGGCGGTGAGGTATGGTCTTGGCGATCGGTTTGAGATGCAGGTGTTGCCGGGGATACCGTGTCATTCCAGACAACGTTTCAGCAGGCTGCGTCAACATTCCCGAGGTTCAACAAGACGTTCAGTTGCTATGATAGCGGGATGACTGATCTGAACCCCTCTAATGCTCCTGCGTCACGGTGGTTGGCGTGGGCCCAGTTGGTGCGATTGCCCAACGTGTTCACGGTGCTCGCAGATGTGGGTGCGGCCTATTTGCTGATAGCTGGTGGCCCGCAGCCTTGGGCTCCCTGGCTAGCGATTATTCTCGCGGGGGTCGCTTTATATTGGGCGGGCATGATCTTAAACGACGTTTTCGATGTCGATCGTGATCGTGACGAGCGGCCTGGTCGCCCGATTCCAGCGGGGCTGATTGCTCAGGGGCAGGCGACGAAGGTGGGCTGGGGCTTGCTTGTTGTCGGCGTGCTGTTGAGTGGTGTCGCCGGGTATCTGCGGCAGGATGTGATTGGATTCCATTGGTTGCCGTTGGTGATCGCGGTCGCCTTGGCCGGCATGATTGTCGCGTATGACGGTCCCTTGAAGCGAACCCCGCTCGCTCCCGTTGCGATGGGGGGATGCCGAGTCTTGAGCTTTTTGCTTGGCGCCTCAGCCGCCGTGGTGGTCGAGCCGGGCCAAGCTTGGCTGCCCACCTACGTGGTCACGATTGCCTGCGGATTTGGCGTCTACATCATGGGGATCACAGCCATGGCCCGACGGGAAGCGACGGGGGGACGGAATCCCAATTTGTTCGTCGGTGCGGGTGTGATGATTGTGGGGGTGGGAATCATGGCGTTCGCTCCGCAGCTAAAACCACGACCGCTGGGATTTCAGATTCGCCCCGATGCGTTCGCGATCTTAATCGCTGCAGTGGCAGCACCTGCGGTCTTGCGTAGCTTGCGTGCGATCATTGAGCCGACGCCGATCAAGATCCAGATGGCGATTCGTGTTGGGATCTTAACCATCATCCCCTTGGCTGCCTGCTTTGCTTATCTGGGAGCCGGGGCCATTTGGGGGCTGCTTGTCTTCCTGCTAACTTTTCCGACCCTCGTCTTATCGCTACGGTTTCGCGTGACCTAGCAAGATGGAACCGAGTGCCTTGCCAAGGTGATTGTGTCACGTACTCGGTAGGCGAGTCGTCCATCGAGTCAGGTGAAAAGCGAACTTGGGGAAGAGAACGACTGGAACAATTGCTGCACAGAGCAAAACCGCGTTGACAGCGTTCGAGAGAAGAGGAGACCAATGCCATGATTGCCGGTTTTCACACCGCCAGCTTGTTGTTGCATGATCCCTGTGCGGTGGTGGAACAACTTTCGCTGCTTGGGTTTGGCTGTGTCGCGATCCGCCCGCATCCGTGTAGCCTAAATCCGGCATCAAGCGATTTCAGCGAACGATTGGTTCGCCTGAGTGCCGCCTTGCAACGTTATGGCATGTCTCTGGTGGTCGATTTGGATGCACCCTATTTCTACGACCCATGGAAACTCGATGGCCCATCACTTTCGGCATCCCATCCAATAGAGCGAGAGCGTGCGTACGAATGGGTTGCCAGTTGGTTGGAAGTGGCTGCGGAATTGAACGCAGAGTCGGTGACTTTATGCAGTGGTCAATCGGCTGAGGATGGCAGTGAACCAATCGAGCAAGCATTGGATTGCCTGGCATCACAAACAGAGCGTTTGCTTGCAGGGATTGATCCGAGTCGACTTCAAGTTGCGATTCGACCGAGGAGTGGAGATTCGATTGCTACGGTCGCGCAATACGAGCGATTGAGCCAGTGGGTTGGACCCGAAAGTGGCTTGCGATTGGCTGCTGACGTCGGCGAAATGCTGCTCGGTGGTGAATTGCCCTTGATCGACCGATTGGAAAGGAACCTGCCTTCGCTGGCCTGTGTCTATTTATGTGACCGTAAGGCGGGCGTTGTGGGCGACCAACCGCTAGGCGAAGGCGATGTGGCATTACCTCGGATCGTTCGATTCTTGGATGATCAGCAGTTCTCTGGTCCCGCGATCATCCGTGTTGAGGGGCACAGTAAGTTGGGGCTGCTGTCGGCCCACGCGGCAATGAAGATGATCCAGGAAGGGATTCCACGAGTGTGAATCGCCCTGCGGTGTGAAACAGATGACAGCTGCCGTGAAACTAGAAAAAGTGAAATCTGGGGGGTGAAAATCCTGGACTCTCCCCACTGGACACACGTAAGATTCGAATATCGACGGGCGGAGGACTGACCGGTTGACGGCGCGAGCCAGACGTGGCCGACGCGACGGCGACTGGGAGCCTTCGGGAATGGTTAAAGCGGCCAGTGACAGGAAGGCGGCCAGTGACAGGAAGGCGGCCAGAATGCGAACTAGATGGTTGGGGCTGGGAAGCGGTCGACGAATAATGCCAGGATAACGGTTATGCCAGATCTTATTGCAGCTCCTGGTGTGCGAGTTGGGATTGCGATAGCGGTCCTGTGCGTCTTGATCGGCCTCGGTTTTTATCTCGTGTCAATCTTTCGCGGCTACGCGGATGACGACCACCAAGACCCCACTGACGTGCTCGCAAACTTGGAAGAAATGCACCGCAAAGGTGACATCAGCCACCAGGAATTCCGAAACATACAAACGACAACCGATCAGCTCCCTGTTGGACCCGATGCCATTGGTGAATCGACCTCCGACGCCGACTCACCACTGAAAGAGTAAAGTCGACCCGAACAAATCCAAGTCGCTAACAGGTTTGATCCCCCGGATCGTACCTCACGGCTAACGCGGGCTAGTTTCAATCGATTTACCCGTTCGGCGTTGATGGACAAGGACCTCCCCGACAGGAGCTGAAAAGGATAACCAATCCGTCTGTGCTTGCCTCCCAATTCCATGTGGGCATTCATTCGCGGAAACCATAACCGTTTGAAACCTAAACCACGATTGGCTCGAGCTTTCGAGGATACGGATGACCTCCCCGATTCCGTTGCCCTGCGGGTAGCAGAATTGGGAAAGCATTCGAGCTGTGGACTGAAATCGTTTGACAAGCGATTCGGATGGCTGATCCGGTCTATAATGAATGCCAGAGCTCCGGCTCACGAAGTTGCATTCGTTGATGACTGGTCGGTGATTCGATCGCACAATCAGGAGTCGTGTATGCCCACGAAGGATAATCCAAGTTCACGCCACGGAACCTCGACGAATAAGAAGAACGCCTTCTGTTCTTTTTGTCGAAAGAGTTACCGTGACGTGGGACCTCTCGTTGAAGGTCCCGGCGACGTTTACATTTGTGGAGAATGCATTGAGCTTTGTCAATCGATTCTCGACCAAGAGCAGCGTCGCCGCGGCCCAAGTAAATCATTGTTTAACGAGATCCCGGCTCCCCGGGAAATCGTCGAACACTTGGACGAGTATGTGATCGGCCAAGGATCTGCCAAACGTGTGTTGGCGGTTGCAGTGCATAATCACTACAAACGCCTGACCAGCGAATGGGAAGGTGGATCGGAAGTTGAGATCGAGAAGAGCAATATCCTGCTGGCCGGTCCTACCGGTAGTGGAAAAACGCTCTTGGCTCGGTCTCTCGCTCGCATGCTAAACGTGCCCTTTGCCATCGGTGATGCGACTACGCTCACCGAAGCGGGATACGTCGGTGAAGATGTTGAGAATCTGCTGTTGTAATTGTTGCATGCCGCCGACTTCGACGTCGATGCAGCCCAACGCGGAATTCTGTACATCGATGAGGTCGACAAAATTGGTAAGACGAGTGCCAATGTGTCGATCACCCGAGACGTTTCTGGTGAGGGTGTGCAGCAGAGTCTGCTGAAAATGCTCGAAGGAACTGTCGCCAACGTTCCGCCGCAAGGTGGCCGAAAGCATCCTGAGCAACAGTACATCCAGTTGGACACGAGTAACATCTTGTTCATCGTCGGCGGTACGTTTGTCGGGATCGAAGATATCATCCGCAAGCGATTGGGGCACAAGACGCTTGGCTTCTCCGGTGACAATATCCGTAACGAAGATTCGGATGCGGACTTGTTGGCGCAGGTGCAAACAGAAGACATCTTACAGTTTGGGTTGATTCCTGAATTGGTCGGACGTTTGCCGGTTGTCAGCTACTTACAACCGCTTGATGAAGAAGGTTTGGTACGAGTGATGAAGGAGCCGAAGAACGCTCTGACAAAACAGTACGAGGCTTTGTTCAAAATGGAAAATTGCGACCTTCACTTCACTGACGAGGCTCTCCACTTTGTCGCCCGTAAGGCGCTGGCGAAGCGTGTTGGGGCAAGAGGTTTACGTGGCATTCTCGAAGAAGTGATGCTGGACATCATGTACGACCTGCCTGATCAAGAGGATGGCACCCAATTCACGATCGACGAAAGCGTCGTGTCGGGGTCCCGCAAGCTGTTCCAGATGCCAGCCAGCAAGAGCGCGTAATTTAGAACGCTTGGCTAGGTAGCAACTCAGAACGTCAAAGTCGGTAACGACTTTGGCGTTTTTTTGTAGCCACCGAGAGCTTCCTGCTGCGTTTGCAAATGTTCAGCCTGGTGCTCACTACCGCTGCCTAGTGCTCGCCACCGCTGCCTAGTTCTCGCCACCGCTGCCTAGTGCTCACCACCGCTGCCGAGTGCTCGCCGGGCCAAGCGTACGTGCTCTGTGCTGATTGGTCGACATCGCGGCTGACGCTCAATATTTCTCGTCGACCAGGCAGCATGCGGTTGGGAAACCGCTTGATTGCTTGATTGCTTGATTGCTTGAGAGGCGAGGGTTGGGGGTTGGGGGTTGGGGCGTGCGAAGTCTTTTCGCTGTCAGGCTCCGGGGATCTGGAATTCAGCCGCTCACTCTTTGCCTGGATCTTTGTAGAACCGTGTGATGTCGATTCCCGCCCGTCGCTCTTCTTCCATCAGTTTGATTCGCAATTCCAGCCGCTCCATGCGTCGCATTAATTGTGGAATGGCATCGCGGTTTTCGTTTGGAGGCTTGGGCCGCGGGACGGTGGGGTAGCCAAGATGCCGTTGCATCGCGGCAAACAGGAAGAGTGGCTCTTTCTTTCGGTTTCCCAGGGCAATGCGGCCCTCCCTGCGTCCGAACAAAAAAGGTCCCTTGCCGTCTTTTGAATGCCCGGCGTCGTCCAGTCTCGCTTCGTATTCCTGGCTGGCCAGAAAGAGCAGATCAGCCAAGTCGATTAATCCAATCTGTGCCCTCAAGACGAGGATCCACTTGGCCCAGGAGGTATCGAACGCCGGGTCACTGCTGATTGCCGTGAGCCCTTTGTCGTAGTTCAGGCGATTTCGGCACAGTACCTCAAACTGATAGAAGAACAATCCGGCGGGGGTCGCATCTTCTACGCGGTACTTCGCTTCGGCCTCAAGCACTTCTAAAGCCGTTTCCATCGTGAATCGGCCAGCTTCCATCTCGGCTGATTCGACAAGGAAGGCTTGGAACGGGCTGAAGTAGTGGCCCATTTTGTACATGGCCGGCGCCATCTGCCCCGAGTGTTTCAGTTCGGTGAGCAGGTAATCGACTGCGATCGGCAGTTTGGTCGTGGTCAGCAGTTCATAGCGAATGTGCTCAAGCAATTCCTGCATCGGTATCTCGGCCGCGGTCCGTTCACGCAGCAACTCGAACAGGTAGCCTTGTTCGACGTATTCAACCCGATCCAGCAGACGCGAAGGTTGCGACATATCGAAGCGTTGGCAGACTGGGGAGAGCGTGTGTTATTCGTACTTGCGGAAGATGACGCAAGCGTTGTGTCCGCCGAACCCAAAGCTGTTGCTCATTGCGATGTTGACATCGGCTTGCTGAGCTTCGTTGGGGGTGTAGTCGAGATCACATTCGGGATCGGGTTTATCGTAGTTGATTGTCGGTGCAATGGTCGAGGTTTCGATCGTCTTGCACAGAATGGCCGCCTCGATTCCACCGCTCGCGCCTAGCGAATGTCCGAGCGAACTCTTCGTGCTACTGATTTTGGTTTTGTAGGCATGTCCGCCAAAGACGGCTTTAATCGCTTGGGATTCAGCTTTGTCCCCCAACGGCGTGCTGGTGCCGTGTGCATTAATGTAATCGACTTCTTCCACGTTGATTCCCGCGTCATCGATCGCTGCTTGCATGGCGGCAGCGGCACCAATGCCTTCCGGATCAGGTGCGGTGATGTGACCAGCATCGCTGGTGGTGCCGTATCCGATCACTTCGGCGTAAATTTTCGCATTGCGAGATAAGGCAAGATTGAGTTCTTCAAAGACCAGGATTCCTGCACCCTCGCCGAGCACGAACCCATCTCGGTCAGCCTCGAAAGGGCGACTGGCGCTCGCTGGGTCATCATTGCGTGTGGATAACGCTTTCATATTTTGGAATGCTGCCAATCCCATTCTCGTCATTGCAGCTTCACTGCCACCGGTGATTACCAGATCAGTTTCGCCCAAGCGAATGCTTCGCAAAGCATCCCCCATGGCGTTGGTTGCACTGGCGCATGCGGTGGCGACTGCGTAGTTGGGGCCTTTCAGGCCGTAGGTAATTGAAAGCGTTCCGCCCGCCGCATTGAGCATCATTTTGGGGACGGTAAAGGGACTGACTCGATCAGGACCGCGTGTCAGCATCTTCTCGATCTGCACTTCGATCTCGCCCAATCCGCCGATTCCCGATCCGAGGATCACTCCACACTTCGTCCGATCGACTTTGTCAAAATCGATCTTTGAGTCGGCAATCGCTTGGCCTCCCGCATGGACGGCAAACTTTGTGAATCGATCGAGTCGCTTCGCTTCGCGAGCATCGACAAATTGACTGACATCAAAGTCTGGGATGTCACCGCCGAAGTGGACCTTGTAGCGACTGGTGTCGAGGGTGGTAATCGTGTGAACGCCACTCTCTCCAGCCGTTAAACGTTGCCAAAAATTTGGTACATCAACGGCGATCGGTGTCACCACTCCGATTCCAGTGACCACAATACGACGTTCGTTCGTTGGTTGCATCACAATGCTGTTTCAAGAATGGGCTGTTTCAAGAATGGATGGCGTGTTGTCGAGCGGTCCCGTAAGGATTGGGATCCCCAATCCCTTGCGGTTCGCGTGCCCAATCCTCGTTAGGCACGATGGGCACTCAACGCAAATGCCGCCCTAGAAATGCGGAGACGATTCAACGTCCCTGTACTTTCTGGACGGCAAGGATGAAAGTTGCCAGGGTGAGCGAACCGACGCGACAGCCAAACTAGGCGTCGTCGCCTTTGGCAGTCTCGATGAAATTGACCGCTTCACCCACTTTCTGGATTTTCTCGGCCGACTCGTCCGGAATGCTGATGTCGAACTCTTCCTCGAGTTCCATCACCAATTCGACGGTATCCAACGAGTCCGCGCCCAAGTCATTCACGAATGACGTTTCGAGAGTGATCTTGTCTTTGTCGACACCGAGTTGTTCGGACACGATATCGATTACACGTTCTTCGACAGTAGCCATGAGCAGTCTCTGAGTAAGGTCAGCAAGCTGATTTGGAAAGATTGAATCAAGGTTGGTACGCCAGGCTGAACGCGGCGTTTTCACGCTCGCCTTCTTGGTTTACCAATCGGAAGGAGCCCGGATGGGCTATTCGCTTTCGTCGAAAAGATAGGTGAAACAAGCAAAACACGTCAATACACTGATCGCCAGTTCCTGGGTGAGAGAGGGTGGTTTGGCGTATCTGAACGCATTCCAGCCCCCCGAAGGTGCTTTCTGGAGCCACCGGTTATTTGACATTCCTTGCCCTTGACCGCAGGATTCCTGATTCGGGATGGCTGCGAAGGCAGGCCGCCGCGATCAACGCAGATGCGAAAATACCTCAGTAAAATCGCGAATATCGCGGTAAAGGCGGGGCGAGCTACCTCTGGAAGGGGCATTTGACGGCTGGACAGCCGTGCAGCGAATCCTGGTTTTCGGCCTGCCACTCGGGAGTCAGGATGAAAAAGGACGCCGCCGCATATTTTTCAGACGAGCCGAATTTTTTCGGCCAGAATCTTGGGAAGTTCTTCTCTTTTTTTCGTCGGTGCTAGCTGACGATGCCGCCATCGACGACCAAAGTTTGTCCGGTGATGTAGCCTGCATCCTTGGAGGCGAGGAACAACACGGCCGCAGCGACATCTTCGGCTTCACCGAGCCGCTTGGCTGGAATCCTCTTTTTTGCCTCTGCCAACACCACTTCGCCCAATTCGGCGGTCATCTCGCTGCCAATGAAGCCAGGTGCCACCGCATTGACGGTCACCCCGCGGCTAATTAATTCCTTGCTCAGCGTTCGGGTCATTCCAATCATCCCCGCCTTGCTGGCTGAGTAGTTCGCTTGACCGGGATTCCCAATCAATCCAGAGATGCTGGCCATGTTAATGATTCGACCATACTTGGATCGACGCATGATTCCGGCAGCGGTTCTACAGCAAACGAAACAGCTCGTCAGGTTGGTCGCGATGACGTCATCCCACTCTTCGTCGGACATGCCTCGCATCAGCTTGTCACGAGTGATCCCGGCATTGTTGATCAAAATATCAAGTCGGCCATGTGTTTCCTTGGCTCCCTGGATAGCCGCTGCAGCAGCTGTGCGGTCGGTAACGTCGCAGGAGACGGCTTCGGCTTTGCCACCGGCAGCCTCGATCTCTTTGACTGTGTCGGCCAGCTTGGCGGCGTTGCGTGCCAGGCAGACCACGGTCGCCCCGTTCATTCCCAAGGCGATTGCTACCGCTTTGCCCAGTCCCTGAGATGCTCCGGTGACGACCGCTACTTGATCGTTAAGGTCCGTGGTTGTGGAAAGTTTCATTCTTCAGTGTTCCGGGGAAGCGAGATGAAGTGCCCCAGATTGCCGGAGCGAATGGGTTTTAGAAAGGTGATGTGGGGGGCAGAGAGCGTGGGGGGCAGAGAGCGTGGGGGGCAGCACCGGGGACCGAGTCAACCTCGGCTTGGTCAACTTAAATCACTTCAGCCTGGTTCCGTCAGTCGCCGAAGCCATCCGTCGGGATCTTTCGATTGATACGCTTGAGTGTTCCGCGTAGGACTCTTCCGGTTCCGAGTTCTTCAAAGCCCTCGATTCCGTCCTTCAGCATCTGCCGGATTGAATCCTCCCAGCGAACCGAGCCGACAACTTGTTGGCTTAGCAAGTCGCGAATCTCCGCGGCTGACTGATGGGGGGATGCGTCGACGTTGCTGTACACGGGGAGTTGTGTGTCAGTGATGGGCATCTCTTCGAGAGCAGTTTGCAGCTTTTCAACAGCCGGATGCATTAGCGATGTGTGAAATGCACCTGCAACACTCAGTGGGATCACCTTGATCGCGCCAGCCTCCGTTGCCATTGGGCCCAGTCGCTCCAGGGCGGTCAGGTGCCCTGACACAGCGATGTTACCTGGGCACAGGAGATTTGCCGGTTGAAGGACTTCATCACCTTGGCGGACCTGCTGGCAAAGTTGATCGAGTGATTCGAGGTCGAGTCCCAAGACGCTCGACATTCCACTTTGAACCGCATCGGCCGCAGATTGCATGGCCTGGCCCCGACGTTGGACGAGGCGTACGCCGTCGGCGAAGCTGAGTCCGCCAGCAAAGCAGACGGCGGTGTATTCACCAAGACTCAGTCCTGCCGTTGCTTTGGCTGCCGCAACTCGTTCCGGCTGCTCCTCGCGAAGCACCTCCGCCGCAGCGATGCCGACGACGAAAAGGGCCGGCTGGCTGAATTCTGTGGCGTTGAGTCTATCTTCGGGCCCGTCGAAGCAGAGTTCGGCGAGATTGTATCCGAGGATGTCGGATGCTTCGTCGAAGCAGCGTTTAGCCGAAGGATAGGTGTCGTACAGCGACCGCCCCATCCCGACGCTCTGGGCGCCCTGGCCGGGAAAAAGAATTCCGACTGAGTTCATTTCAACAGAATGCCGCGAGTAAGCAGAGGACGAACCAATTGGAGCACCCCGCGGGAGCGGAGTGGCGTCATTGGCTTGTAATTTTCGCTATCGACGATGCAAAAAGCTAGTTTTCGTCGTGTTCGACCACGGTTCGCCCCTGGTAATAACCACATTTGGGGCAAATGGTGTGGGTCGGCACTGCCGAACTGCATTGTGGGCAGTAGCTGATTTGACGCTTTTTGACGTGGTCGTGTGAACGTCGTTTGCCAGTTCGGCTATTAGAATGTTTGCGTTTTGGGACAGCCATCGCTGCTCATCCGGTCAAATATGGGGATTTTTTTATCGAGCCGCGTATCGTAGGATCCCAGACCCGATCTCGTCAACGCCCACTTGCGGTATGAGCCAGATAAATGCGGAGGTGGATCCCAATTATTTGGTTCCGACGGCCATTCCGAGGTTTTCTTTGCTTGCTTCCAAAAAGGCAAATTGGACCGCTCGTAGTCCCTGATCGGCCATGAGTTGCTGGATTTGCTCCAGGGATCGGACATGGCCGGCACGTGTCCCCAGCTCTATCCGCAGTGCTTCGATCGTTTCTGCGAGGGTCGGCTTGGCGGGGCCACTGAATAGGTCGATTACGGCGACCTTTGCTCCGGGTCGGGCTGCGGCGATGGCCCGCTGCAGCAAGGATTCCGCCTCCGCATGGCCCAAATAACCAATCTGCTGAGCGATTAAGACCAGATCAAAATGTTCCGCGGGCAGATCTGCTTCACTCGGTAGGCACGTGATCGTCTCAAACCGTTCTCCCAGCTCAATCGAATCAGCTGTGCTGCGAGCGGCGATGAGGGCGTCAGCTTCATCGACTGCGGAGATTGTCGCCTCTGGGTCGCGATGAGCCATCGCACAACTCCAGACCGCGGAGCCGCAGCCGAGATCAAGGATTCGGAATGCTTTTCCGCTCTCGTCGCCACCGATGTCCAGGATCTCAGCCGCCTGGATCGCTGCCGGTGTATGAATCCATTGGGTTGCTGCCACGCGACGGTGTTGAAGTTGGTCGTCGTGACTTTCCCGCGACGACGGACCCCGCACGAGATCGACTAGGCGTTCCCAAGTTTGATCACCCAGGTCCTCGTCGTACTGGCACAAGAGTTGGCCAGTTCGAGACAGGGCGTAATCCTCTTGATACTGCTCGACCATGCCGATGGTGACCAAAGCATTCAAAAGTAGATCAAGTGGATGTGTGGGAACCGATAAAGCCTTGGCCAACTGCGGCAAGCTTTTCTGGCCCTCTCGTAAGGCATCCAGCATCCCCAGGCAACGTGCCGAACGGATCAAATGCGATGCAGCATTGATCTGCATCAGGTGGTGGTAGTGGGCCAGCGTTTGATCTTGCGCCGTCATGCTGTGGCTTGGCTTTGGTACTTGGTTTGTCTTGCTTGCGGAATCTGTGCCTGATTTGCGGAGTCGCAGGATCAGCTAGAAGCTTTTTCCTCGCGGTCCAATTCCTGCAATGTGTTGGCCACGGCTTTGCAGCGCCGCATGGTACGTTCAAATTCAGCAAACGTCAGGGTTTGATAACCATCGCTCATCGCCGCACTTGGGTCTGGGTGAACCTCCATGATCACTCCATCCGCTCCAGCAGCCACTGCTGCGACTGCCATATCGGGCACCATGTAGGTGTGGCCGGTGCCGTGGCTTGGATCAATGATGACCGGCAAGTGAGTTTTTCGATGCAGGTAGGAAACACTGGCCAGCGGCAAGGTGAAACGCGTGTGGCCTTCGAAGGTGCGAATGCCTCTTTCGCAAAGCATCACTTGGTCGTTGCCTTCATTCAAGATGTATTCGGCGGCCAGCAGGAACTCATCCATGGTTGCCGATGGGCCACGTTTGAGGAGTACTGGCTTCTGTACTTTTCCAACCGCTTCCAGCAGCCGATAGTTCTGCATGTTTCTGGCCCCGACTTGCAGCACGTCGGCATATTTGGCAACCAGTTCCACGTCGCTCGTTCCCATCACCTCGGTGACCACGCAGAGCCCCGTTTCTTCGCGTGCGGTCGCGAGCATTTTTAGGCCTTCTTCCTTGAGGCCTTGAAAGCTGTACGGACTGGTACGAGGTTTGAATGCACCACCTCGCAGGCCGGTACCACCGGCTGCTTTGACGGCTCGAGCGGTCTCAAGAATTTGTTCTTCGCTCTCGACACTGCAGGGGCCGGCGATGAAGCCAACCTCCCCTGCCCCGGCGGCGAAATCGAGCACTTGGATGCGGCTTGGCTCTGCTCGCACCTCTCGGCTTGCCATTTTGTAGGGTGCGACAATCGGGACGACAGCAGAGACTCCTTCACCACTTTCGAGCGACTCTTTGAAGTGCTCTCGCTTATTTCCGATAGCGGCGACGACGGTCCGCTCCGTGCCAACAATCACGTTGGCCTTTAGTCCTAAGCTTTCGACCCGTTTGACCGTGGCATCCACTGCTGCTTGGGTCGCGTTGGGTTCCATTACAACAATCATGGCGCTGTTTTCAATCGTTTGGGTGAAGCGTTGCTAAAATCACGACCCTTTAGCGTACGCCGCCGCCGGTAGTTTGTCATTGCCACTGTTGCCGGCATGATCATTCCTGCCCGTTCCGTTCTTGCCCTTGGTCTGTCCGGGCTCGGCTACTCACGCGGCACCCCGCCAGTCACGCGGCACCCCGCTTATCGCAAGGCACCCCGCTAATCGCAAGGCAACGGCGGGACTCGATTTTGCGGCGGGACTTCCGGACTTGGTCCGAAGTGACTGTTGGTGATTATCGTAGAACTGAACTACGGGGGCGATCAGCCGCCTCGGATCCAACGGAACCAGTTTTGGACGAAGGCTTCGGGCGTGAAACGGAACGCCTCCAAGAAGGCTCGTGGGAATGGTTTCCCAGAATCGAGATTTCGCAGCAGGTTATCGAAGTTGCGACGCTGGGGGCGCTCGAGCATTGAATTGGCGATAGCTGCTGCGATGCGATCGGTTTGTTCGGGCGTCAATTTTCCGTCCAGGAACTCCTTTGGATTGGCAACGACCGATAGGGCTTGCATCATTTCCTGCTCCGCCTGGCGGCGTTGGTCGCGATCTCTTGATCCGCCTTGTCGCGATGCCGTTGCTGCGCCAATGCCCTCAGCCAACCATCGTGGTACTTGGCCGCCGCGGGAGGCGACTGCCAGGGAAACCAGCGGGGCGGTCAATCTCGCCGCGATTTGGTCCTCTTCTTCCACCTCCGATGCGACCAGAGAGACATAGCTGTCGATTCCGTCGAATGCCCAGTGGCTTTCCCAGGTCGTGGGGATTCCGCGACTTTCGACCATCTTGGCGAACTCGCTGTAGTCATACCTTCTTGGGAATACGAAGATTGTCGTTTTGCCGTGGAAGAATTTTTCCCCGGCATCAGCGTTCACGACTGATTTGACGGTCTTCATCTGGTCTTCGGCAAGTTCGGCGACCAGATCGATCGTATTTTGCGAGGCGGTGCCCGTCACGCGGAAGTGTTTGGTCTGTGCGGAGGCGACGGGGCGGCCAGAAGCGGAAACCAATTTTAAGTTTCCATCAGCGATCTCACCTCGGCGAGCGCTCATCTCTTCTGGACTTGCCGTCGCTGCCCAAGCCAACAGACTCATTCTGCGAATCGGTTGTGACTCGTTCTGGCCGTCGAGTGTCGCACCCTCGTCGATCCAAGTGCTGATCAGCTTGATTGCTTTTTCGGAGAGGGCGGGCCTGCCTCCAGCTGGCATGCGTTGGCCTTCACCCATACCGCGAAGTTTTTGAATCAGCAGACTCTCCTTGCTTTTCCCAGGCACGATGATCTGGCCGGTGTCGCCGCCTCGCAGGATTTGGGAGAAGGTGTCCATCCGTAATCCACCACTTGCTTGTCTCGCTTCGATGTGACACCCATTGCAGTTGTCCAGCAGTAACGGTGCGATGTCGGAAGCAAAACTGACGGTTTCCTGTCCGGTTGCCCGGGTAACTTGCAGTGCGGGTGCCATGTTGACCGGTGGTGGGGTTCCCGCCGCGATCGGACTCGTCGGATCGGTTCCATCGAACTTGGCGCCGGCAAGAATCCAGGCTTTGAGGGTTTTGAGTTCCTCCGCAGTGACGGAGCCTCCACCGCGTGGCATATCACCCGTTTCGATCGTTTCAATTAGCCGGCTGCCAATTGTGTCACCCGGGAAAATGACGACACCCTCAGGCGGGCCTTTCATCAATGCGGCAAAGGTATCCAGCTTGAAGTTGCCCTTGGCGTCCGAAACATGGCAGCGACCGCAGCGGTTCACCAAAATCGGGGCGACGACTTCCGTAAAGCTGATCATCGATGCCGGATCAGGCTCTGGTTTGGGTTCAGGTTTCGGCGGGGTTGGGGGTGGGGTCGCCGGTTTCGGCGTGTCGGTTTCCATCTTGGCACCCGGTACCGGCCGGGTTGGACGGCGAAATGGTGGCAGAGAAATGCCCTCAAATTCCAGCATCGTGTGCGCTTTTTCAACCCGCTGCATGGCCGGCAGCAAGGTGTCGTACAGATCGGTCGATCCGGTCTCGGCGGCCGCTTTGATCTGCGTCATTGCGACTTTGATGCTGTTTCCAGCTTCATCGTATTTCCCGGCCGCATAGCTGGCACCCGCTTTCGAAATCGACTGTTTGACCGCATTGGCCAGCCGTTTCTCGCGGGGGGGTAGGTCGGCCGACTGGCCGCTCAGCGGACACAGAATGCAAGCGATCAACAGCAGGTTGCGTAGGGTCATGCGGGTCATGCGACGTTGCAAATGATTCGAGGAGTTGATTCACGGATGAAGAACGCCGAATGACCAGTATAAGTACCCGGCCGAGTCTCGCGATCAGTATTCGTTTCCAATCGCATCGGAATCGACCGCCGCTGCCGCAAAGGAGGTTTGGACGACTTGCCGTACCTGCCGCGATTGGATTTCTTGCTTCAGCCGTGCGACGGCTTCAGCGGTGGGCATCGAGCCGAGATCACCATCGATCCGGTCCCGCAGGGCTACCATTCCCGTCTCGGCCTCTTTCGGCCCCACAACCGCCATATAATTGACCAGCTCGAGTTGCGCGTTTCGGATCTTTGCTTGAACTTTCCCACCGCTCGAGTCGACCGTCACTTTCAAGCCAGCTTCATCAAGTTGCTTGGCGACGGCAACGGCATAATCGAGTGACTTGTCGCTGAGCGGCAGTACGCGAATCTGTTCCGGAGAAAGCCAGAGCGGGAAGGCGCCGGCGAAATGTTCAATCAACATTCCGGTAAATCGCTCCAGGGAACCAAAGGGAGCGCGGTGAATCATCACTGGTCGATGTGCCTGATTATCTCGGCCGTTGTATTCCAGTTTGAAACGTTCGGGCAGGTTGTAGTCCAGTTGCACGGTACCGAGTTGCCAGGAACGTCCGATGCAATCGCGAACCATGAAGTCCGCCTTGGGGCCGTAGAACGCCGCTTCCCCTTCCTCTTCATGATAGGTGAGACCTGATTGCTCCAGGACGCCTCGTAACGCTCCTTCCGCTTGATTCCAATTCTGCTCGCTGCCAACGTATTTGTCGCCGTTCGGGTCACGTAGCGAGAGCTGGACAGAATAGTCGTCGAGTCCAACCGAACGCAAAACAAACTGCGTCAACTCAATCGTCGCGCGAAACTCGTGTTCGACTTGGTCTGCAGTGCAGAAGATATGTGCGTCGTCTTGCGTCAAGCCACGCACTCGTAGCATGCCGTTTAGCTCACCCGTTTGTTCATGGCGATAGACGGTTCCGAATTCAAAAAGTCGCAGCGGTAATTGGCGGTAAGAACGCTGCTGGGCTTTGAAGATTTGGCAATGGTGGGGGCAATTCATCGGCTTCAGTAAGTAACGCTCATGAACCATTTGCCACTCGTGCAGAACGTTTCGCTTGTCTTCGGCGGCCCCGGAAAGCTTGTATTTCGGTAACTCCACACCGAATACCTTTGCCGCCTCAATCAGCTTTTCTTCACCGTCCCGATCAATCGTTCCCTGTTCAAGTTTTTGGCTCCAAGCATCTAGCATCGCCCCGACTTCGCTGCCGAATAATGGCGCGAATTGGCTGTCTCGGTAATAAGGGAAGTGACCGCTGGTTTCATACATTTCCACCCGACCGATGTGTGGGCTGTAGACCGGGTCGTAGCCTCGCGAGAGAAGTTCTTTCCGCAAGAAATCCTCAAGCGCCACGCGTACTCTGGCTCCCTTGGGAAGCCACAGGCAAAGTCCTTGGCCAACCTCCGGATTGATCGCGAACAAGCCATGCTGCTTTCCAAGCACTCGATGATCGCGTCGCTTTGCTTCTTCGATTTGCGCCAGGTACGCTTTTAATTCTTTTTTGTCGAAAAATGCGGTCCCGTACAGGCGTTGTAGTTGGCGACCGGCTGTGTCAGCTTTCCAATGCGAGCCAGCGACACTCATCAGTTTGATCGCCTTGATTTTGCCCGCGTCGGGAATGTGAGGACCTCGACATAGATCGATGAACTCACCCTGGCGATAAAAACTAACAGTCGCCTGATCAGCCAAGCCGGTATCAATGTGCTCTACCTTCAGATCTTGGTCCAAGTCATCGCACAGCTTTCTCGCCTCAGCACGTTCGACGATGAAGCGTTCGAAAGGCTCTTTATCTTTGATGATCTTCTTGATCTCGGCCTCGATTTTGGGGAAGTCTTCCTCACTGATTTTTTCATCGAGTTCAAAGTCGTAATAAAAGCCCCCTTCGGTCACTGGGCCAAACGCCAGCGAGACGCCTTCGTACAAACGCATCACCGCGCGGGCCATGACATGAGCCGCGGAGTGTCGGAGCACCGAGAGAGCCGCTTCATCTCGCGAGGTCAGTAATTTCAATTCAATCGGTTGGTCATCCGTCGCCAATTCGCCCAAAGGACGAGAGGCATCAACCATTGTCCCCGAAATTTCTGCCGCAATCACGTTGCGGGCAAGGCCCTCGCTGATCGCACGAGCGACATCCAATGAGGTCGCGTCGGACGGGTGCTCCACCAAGGTGCCGTCGGGGAGTTTGACCTGAACGTTGGCGGCAGAAGCGGTACTCATCCGGAATGGGCCTTCAAAAAAAGTGGAATCAGACGACACTCGCATACCAGCGGCGAGCCTCTCTCGGAGTCACAGAATACGAATCACTCGGGACTGGTAACAGGCCGATGCGATTTGGTGCTGTATGCGGCCGCACAAATTCTGCCCCTTGACCAATCCTTAGACTTGAGTAACTGTTTAAACAGATGTTTTAAACGCCCGTTTAAGTTCACCGGGACTGCCTGTCTTGGCCAATCTCCCCCATTTGCCCTCCGCGGACCGCCCTGTAGAGCTATTCAGTGATAGCCCAGCGGGTTCTGGTGCGCGAGTTCGGATTATCCGTGCTGCCGGCCCCGTCTTTGCCAGTCGTGGTTTCGATGGGGCGACGGTACGCGAGATT
>JAQWPZ010000015.1 GCA_029245125.1 Rubripirellula sp. | reverse complement strand
CGGGAGTCGCCACCGCCGCGCCGAACAGCTCAAGGAAAGCTTTTCGCGGCGAAGCTTGAAAGGCGACAGGCGTCCCAGCCTTGCTGGCCGAGATGTTGGGGTAACAGTAACTATCTTCTGGTTTCCAACCAGGCTCGAGCAACCGTCCATTCATCGCCATCCCATACATCGCGTAAGGGCCGGTGGAGAGATGTTGGCCAAGCAGACAATCAACGGTGGGTGCAACGGCGACCGTTTCTGAGTTGTGACACGATAACGCCCCGTAACCCGCGGTGTGGTTACCGCTGAAACCTTCTCCCGACAAACTCTGAATGATTGTTAAACGATCTTTGAAACCTTGCAGCGTGGCAAGCTTGTCCGGAAGCTGGTGATCAGCAAGTGGGACATTCACCAACGCACCAAGCTGACGGGCCTTGTTCCCCAGCTTCTTTCCGTCCGCCCCGCTCACAAAGTGGTTTTCAAGTCCCTTAGGAACCAGATTATATTTGTCGACACCGGAAGACTTCACCACGAAAACAAATCGTTTCGGCATTGTCGCTTCGCTTGCGGCAGCCTGAGCCGACCGCAAAAACGAAGCCATCCCGAGCGAAACTCCGCCCAGCGAAACATCCTTAATGAAACGACGTCTCTTGATCAGCATTTACAGATTCCCCAAACCCAGATTGGCATATTTTAGCGTCGATAGAGAAACGAGTCGGAACTTAGCAGTGAAACAACCAACGCCTTAAAACTGCCGTCATTTTCCAGGTACGCATGCTCAGCATCAATCAGCGTCACTGAGTCACTCAGCATCTCATTCCGGCCCATCAAATAACGAAACAGATGGCGGATAAACGATTGACGTGCACGTTGGCTATGACCAATTCGATTCAGCATTTCGATCGCGTCTTCGACTTCCCCATCAACTTCAGGATCGCTCGAACCTGAGATCGACCCGGAGGCATCGATTTTGCGTTCGGTTAGTTTCCCTTCCTGCCGCATTCGATCAAATGTCCCATCACGGCGGGACACCATTTGATCGTTTCCATCGAAGTATACATGGGACCGATAACGTCCCCAATCATCAAAAATTTCGAATGTCTCACCGAGCGGATTCATTTTTTGATGACAGACCCAACATCGCTTTGCTCGCAGTGGCTCCATTCTTTCCCGGAGTGTCAGGTGGGGATCGACTGATACTTTCGCATCCACATCTGGAGGAACATCCTGGATCACACCAGCTAGTAGTCTTTCACGAATCCAGATACCGCGATGGATTGGATCATTGCCATCATTCAACGAATAGGCGGCTAACCAAGCGGGATGAGTCAGCAATCCGGCCCGCTGTTTCAATGGCATGGACAACGGTTGCTCAACTGGCCAAGTCCACCGCTGCTCCTCCACACCACTGTTACTGGGAAGGTTGTAAGATTCAATGTAAAGCAGATCTGCAATCCCCCGCGATCGATTCGAGAAGGGAAAATTCGGATGTGGATTGCGTCCATCTTTCAAGGCAGTTTCAAATTGCTGCACTTTCTGCTTCGCGTCGTTGCGGATTTGGTTCAATCTTCGCTCTGCTTCGTCCGCCGGGATCTGAAATTGCTTCGCTTCCCGATCAAGCCCTTCTTTCCGTTTCGCCACTCGTTTTTGAATGAAATCGGGCGAAGTGATTTCGGCGATCCTCGCTTCATAAAACTCCCGCGCGTATTCGTTATCGCCGGGATGGGCAATGAACCATTCATTGGTTGTCAGTAACTCTGCGATGACATCTTTGTCGTGCTTGAGCACATGCTCGATCAGCATCCGGGCGTCATGAATCAACATTTGCGGATTCCATTGGGCAATCCCTTCACGCCGCTGGCGATCGAGATCCTTGAAGACCTCACCCGCTCGATGAAAGCCAAAGAATTCATCGAAAAAGCGGATCACGCGAGGCAAACCCTGATTATCCCAGCGTCCAGCCCAAAGTTGTTCATCAAGAAGTTGCGTGACGAGCCTAGCGACATCCGCTTTGTCGTTCAGGAGTTCTTTCTCCAAAGCGATCTTGATGGCCGCGGTATGCTGTGGACCTCGATCAGTCAACGCGTAAGCGAGCGCGTAGGCGAGTTCATTCGGCGACAAATGCCGGCGACCAAACTGATCGGTCTCCCCCAACCCGAACTCCATTCGGTAAATCGCTTCCGGACTCAAAAACATCGCCTTGATGGTTGTCTTGAGTCCGTCCAAGTTGCCACCGGCTTCGATATTCTCCTTCAAGAATGCGAGATACTTTCGCCGCTCCTCTTTCAGCGGATCCCGGCCAATGACTCGTCGAAATTCTCGTCCAATGGTTGAGGCGAGTATCTGATCCGAGGGAGTGGGTGCTTTCTCTGCAAAGACTTTGAATTCTCCTCTTTGCTCACGCTGTTCAAGGAATTGGTCAGCGTTAATCAGAATCGTTTGAGCCGTGCTCTGATCAGCTTTCGACATCCCTGAATAGTCACGAATCCCAGTTTCAGGTGTCACATAGGTAAAGGGATTCTGTACGCGGCCAAACCCCTTTGACTTGAAAATCTCGGGGCTGAATCGCCAAAGCCTGGATGGCGAAAACGGTGGCGTGTCGATCTCACCAGAAAACAGTTTTTCGTGGCTGACCCAGTTGCCATATTCCGGTGCCAACATCTTCTTGCGGTAAGCATCGTAGCGATCAGTCTCCGCCAGCTTCTGAAAAACCCAGCTCACCACATTCGCTTGCTCAGTCTGATTCGGCCGCATTTCTTCAGCAGGCGGCATTTCGCCGAACTGCAAACTATGCATCACATCCATCCAGCGATTCACATTGCGATCCGCAGTGAAATCAGAGGGCAGTTGCTGAAGATCGAACCCCGCTTCCGATCCGTCACCAGCATGGCAGTCGTAGCAGTGCTTTACCAAGAATGGCTCGACGTTTTGCTCGAAAGAGATCTCGTCTCCACCTTGCTCGACGGCGAAACTTTCCGGTGCCACCATGACGAACAAGGCAGTCAAAATGAGGCACCACTGCCAGATTGGGTTGACGACTAAATGCGAAACTAACATTGATCCGTTTTGTTCAATGGACTGATCCTACAAACCCGCCGCATCCAAACCTGCAGCGGGTTGACGAGTCGCTGACAGGTGACGTTAGCGTTCCAGATAAATGAGATCAGGCTCGTCAGTTGCGGCCTGGAGGTTCACGATCGACTGCCGCACAGTCCGAGCTTTGTCCCTGCTCAGTCTTCGCGGGAAATCCATCTCTTCATTTTCAAAGTAGTTCGCTGTTGCTTCTAATTGCGGAATCACTCGCCTCCCATGCACCCCGTAGGATTCCAACATCTTCATGATCGTACCGATCCGCTTCTCGCTGGCATGCTGTTTTTGGGTGCGGGCATAGTCAGCCAGCAGCTCAATCCCCTCGCTGATTCGGTGCTTGGAAAACAGTTCCAAACCGGCGGTTTGAATCGTATCGGCAAACATGATCCCACTCGGCGCCGGCTCCGCGATCGCTTGCAAGATCGCAGGAAGCAAAGGCTCGAGCTCGTCAAAGCTCAAGTTTTTGTACACAGAACCGATCGCACCACGTGATCTTCCATCATCATTCAGCAGTCCAGCTCGAACCGCCTTGACCAGCAACCCACGATCGACACCCTCGAGCGATCGACCGATTAGTCCACCGCGTTGGTTGAAGAGTGCGACAGTGAGGTATCGCTGTTCCATGTTTCGCGGATCGTTTTCGGGATCACTTTTGACGAGTCTTTCGAGTATTTCTGGGACAGCCAACTTTGCGGGTTCACCGATCGCCGCGAGGGCTTCAGCCGCCAAGATGCGTAGCCACAGGTCATCGTCTCGAAAGGCTTGCACAAGTGCGGGGACTGCTGCAGCACCGCGACCACGCTGCATCTTCAACGCCTGGCAGGCTCCCAGCCGCGAGTCAAGGTCGGAGGATTCGAGCAATCCGATCAATTGGACCGTCACGTCGTCGCGGCGACGCCCCAAAGCCATCGCTGCACGCTCCCGTACCGTCGGCGACCAACTGCAAAGCCGTTCGATCAATTGCTCAGTCGACAACGCATCGTAGAAGCCAGTCCGATCCTTGTTCGACCAACCGCGACCGTCGTCCACAAGACTCTCGGCAGTCTTTCGATCAATCAGCGGAGCGACGCTCGGCTTGCGTCCGGTTAGATACGTCTTTTGCAACGCCTGAGCATAGCCAAGCAGATACGCACCGGTGCTATCCCAATTGCGATAACTATCGTGCCGCGAACCGGGTGGGCCTTGATGGGTGAAGGTTCCATCCCAACGACGCGCTAAATCGTAGTGCCAACCGAACTCATCCAGCCACGCACCCGAAGCTTGGGGGCCGGATCGAGTGACACCCGGCAACGCCCACAACATGTTAAAGAACGGTCCCGTGTGACCGGTATCACGTTCAGCACCATGAGAAGCAACCGCCATACGAGAAAAGTACTCGGTCGCTTTCGCATCACCCAGTTGATCAAACAAAACCGCCGCCATCTCGTTCTTGCCATTGTCACAATGCGTTTGAATCCAGGGAGTGTGATCACCATAAGGAACGGAACCCTTCCCGACATAAAACCGAAGTAGAAGCACGCTCTTGGCAATCGCCGCGTCGAGCCCCGGTACATCGACACCCGATTGTCTCGCTAAAACCAATGAATACGTCAGAGGAATCCCGGGCGCATTCATCATGCCATACCCCCCCAGTCGCCCCGTGCCTTCCTGAACAAATCCATGCCCCCAAGAACCAACAACACTCTGCCCATCGACGATCATTTTCGTGATGCGTTTGAGTCCGCTGTCGATCAACGAACGATCTCCCGTGGCAAGTACGTACTCAGCCAAGAAAAGATTTACATAGGCATACTGCCAAGTCCGTACTCCGGTGGGTTGGTTGTATCGCGACAAGATTTGCGCCTGATTCCGCAACAGTGGGTAGTACGCCTTTTCTCCACTCGCCAGCAGTGCTAATCCATTGAGAGCTCGAGTGATGATATGACCACCCGTTGGATCACGCTGCATCTTCGCTGCGATTGCCTGACAACCTTGCGTTAGAATTCTCCGCGACTTCGGGCATTCGAACGGGGCCGTCGCGCTGTAGCTGCCCATCACTGGAATTTTCAAAACAACCTTTTCGACGGCTCCGTCACGCCACCGCAGCAAACGTAATTCACCCCTGTTCGCTTCGCGCTCTGCTGCTGCAATCGCCTTGCCGAACAGAATCCTGGGATCGTCATGAAAAGGAGTTTCACCGATTCCCAAGACAACATCACCAACCTGAAAAAGGTCGTCTGCGGGTGACCCCTCTTCGACCTTGGTGATCAGAATTTGGCGAGCATCCTTAGTCACCATCTTGTCACTGTAGATCCATCCCCGCATCCCGGTCGGTCCGAGTGTCCAATCGTGTGTCCAGCCCTCGGGCACTCGATCGCCACTTGTGAAATCGGGCTGCTTCACATCCCCCTGGGCACCACCTGCTGCGATCAACACATTGCCCGCAGGGACCAGCGATAAAACAAGAACAAGTCCAGCGAAAATGCCGAACGGTAGAGTTTGAATCTTCAAAGTAAATTTCGCTCAGGTTGGATTCGTTTGTTCAAACTGACACTTCACGCGGGCCAGCTTCGCTCACCACCGAAAATGAACCGACTCGATTAGCGGTCTGCGCTACCACTGCACGGCCTATCTTCGGAAGTCATGCTGTCCTCGGAGATCAGGCTGTCCTCAGAGATCATGGCGAGGGAATTTGCCGAAGACCGAGAGCCCTAATCTTACTTGCGGCAGACCGCAAATGGGAGGCCGTGATCCTCGACGAATTTGTCTTCATGCAACTGCGTCACGGTCACACTGATCATTCTAAAAGCGACCTCAACATCATCTTTGCGAACTCCACACAATCATTCCCGCTGGTTCGCCGCCCCAGCCGTATTCGTTGGATCACAAATCAAGACACCGACCGGGAATCGAGCACCGCAAGCCCGCCATTTCCCCTCAGGCTTCCACCGTCACGCTCACTTGCTCGATCGACGCGTGCCCCGACTTTCGAAAAGGACGCGGCATCGGCTGGGCGTGATCCTGTTCGTCGACCGTTCGGCAGCGAAAGGTGTATCGCCCAGCGGGCAATCCGGGCAATAATGCAGCCCAATGCACTCGGGTCAATTGAAGCGGCCAATTCTTCGGTTGACCTTGATTAAAACCAATCATGCCGTTGGAATCTTCCATTCCTTTCCATTGACCGCTACCGCGTTCGGGAGGTGGCAAAATTTCGGCGTCGACCCACGGCGCGGTGGCAAAATAGCGTCCGGTATCTGTGGCTGGCTGGTCCTTCGCCTCCATCCATATCTGTACTTTTTTCAGGCCAGAAATACCCACTTGCGCATAACCGGTCACAGGGATGGGTTGTTGCGGCTTCACCTTGCGTGGAATCGACAAAGTAGCTGCCCAAGTCTTCATGGCACTATCGACATCATTGTTGCCGTTGGCGTAGGTATCGTTGGCATGAAATAAATTCGTCAGCACAATCTGCTGCAACCATTTGACCGACTTGAACCCGTAAGCCTCTGGCACCACCATGCGGACAGGTCCACCACGCTCGGACGTCAACCATTCACCGTTCAGCTTGTAACACAAAATGACGGGTGGCAAACCAAATGGGTCTTCCAAAACCCGGTCCATTGGAAGCGAGCTTTGAAATAGTTGCTCCGGATCTTCGTTGTGATAACCATGATAGAAAACGCGACGCAGGTCGGCCCGTGGCTGAGTCAACCAAAAGATCTCACGAAGTGGCACCCCTTCCCAAATCCCCATTCCTAACGGGCAACCAATATTCAGGCAGGTCATCACTTTCGGAAACCGCACAGCGTGCTTCTTAGCCAATTCCATTAGATCTGAAAATCCAAGCGCCGTACCCGCTTGCCTCGTCATTGGCTTGCGGATGTCGGCAGGGTGATCCGGATCAGAGATCACCTCCAACTTCCATGTGTCACGCGTCATCCCCACTTCGGTTTTTTTCTCATCAGGTAGCTTGTGGGGGAGCGGCTTTCCCCGCGACACATCGCGAAACTCATCCTGGGCGGTCAGGTAGGGCTCGATGGCGGCAATCGCCTCGGCGAGCAGGGGCGAGATCTCATCCCCCCGAACTCTCCCTGCCGAAACGGCTACTCCCAATCCTGCCCCACCCAGTCGCAGAAAATACCGTCGTGTTAATTCACGATGTTCGGCTAAGAATCGATCGAGCGGTTGCACCGGACGGCTCCCAGGGAAAGTAGTTAGCAAAATCAAAAGTGGCTACCGATTCAGCGGCACCGCCTGTCTCATCAAGGGATGACACACGCAAGCATATCCAAACTTCAGAGGCCACGTGTTAGACTGTTTTCCACGGCCGCCAGCGAGATACTTGCTCTGGCCCACAGCGAACGCCACTGGCCCACAGCGACCACCAATCAATCCGCTGCTGTAATCCAGCAGTAGGGAGAGAGGCGAGTCAACAAAGCCATTTACCCAACATCCCCGTTTCACCTGTTATAACGAGTCTCCATGCCTAAGATCCAATTTGATGGTCAAGAAATCGAATGTGAGGAGAATGAGAATCTCCGCCGCGTTTTGCTGCGTGCTGGTGCTCCGCTCTACAACGGTGCCGCCAAGACATTTCACTGCCGGGGCATCGGAACCTGCGGGACTTGCGCAATCGAAATCAAAGGCCAAGTATCAGAAATGACCGACATCGAACGATGGCGACTTGGATTTCCGCCGCACCAACGAGGTGCCGGCCTGCGACTTGCCTGCCAGTGCAAAGTTCGTGGCGATCTAACCGTCAAAAAACATCCAGGCTTCTGGGGCCAGAAAGTTTCTAGGTAAGTGAAAACGATTCCATGGACTCGAACGATCAAATCCAATATCACTGGATCCGCAAACCCCTGCTGGCCGCTACCCTCATCTGGATCGCGATCGGCAGCGGGCTGGAACACCACTTGGAGGCGAAAGAGCCAAACCAATATCAGGTCAGCCAACCCCCAACAGAATTGAAACTTTCAGCATTCTACGCCAAGTACGCTGATGCAACCGGGTATCCAGTTGTTGGATCAGCACGCGTCGATGACTACGCACTCAAAGAGGCCGCGTACCTGATCGACATGATGCTCGCAGAACGGCCCGATATCCGTGATGCAATGATCCAAAGCGGATCTCGGATGATCGTGATGTCCCACGATGAGTATACGACCGACATTCCAGAACATTCACATCTGAAGCCCAAGCAGTACTGGGACGCGCGCGCTCGCGGGCTGGGCGGCTCAAAGACAGATCCGGTCTGCTCGAGCGCCGAAGAAAACTTGCTGGCCTATCGAGGCGATCCCTACTCAACCGAAAACATCCTGATCCATGAATTCGCCCACAACATGCACTATCGCGGCATGAATCGGATCGACCCGACCTTTGATGACCGGCTGAAAAAAACCTACGACCATGCGATGGCTCAAGGACGGTGGAAAGATAAATACGCTGCCACCAATCACGCCGAGTACTTTGCCGAAGGCGTCCAGTCCTGGTTCAACAATAATCGCCCACCCGATTCAGACCACAACCATGTTGACACCCGCGAGGAATTGAAACAGTACGATCCCGAGCTGGCCGCGATCTGCGAAGAAGTCTATGGAAACACCACCTTGGTCTACACCAAACCGACCACTCGCCTGCATGGCCACATGGAAGGTTACGATCCTGCCACCGCGCCAACCTTTCGATGGCCAAAAAAGATTCAAGCCACAAAAAACAAAGATTGATCCGCGACGCCGAAGCAAGATAGCAACCAAGATCGTGATCTCACCTCCTATCCAATCTGCGATTCCCAACAGCAAATTGCTGTTTTCCAAATTGATCGCCTGGCCGTCGTGACGGTAACCGACGAAGTAAAAACACGGCCGCTTCGGCATCCCCATTGCGGGTTCAATACGAGCGCCCAATCCAGAGCACCAGTGCAGAACAAGCGAACGCAGCCTGACCATTCCCCTTTTTCATACGGATGTTCGATGATTCGACCAATGCCCCGCTTCAAGCTTCTCTTTATGTTGCTGGTCGCTTGCCTAATCAGTGATCGCTCCAAAGCTGATTGGCCCAGTTGGCGCGGACCCCATGACATGGGCAGCATCGAACAAGGTCAATATCCAGCCAAGCTCGACGCGGAACACTTGCGATGGAAGACTCCTTTACCGGGCAAGGGCTGCTCCACACCAATTGTCGACCGAGGCGTAATTTACGTCACAGCCCCCAAGGCGGGGCAAGATGCGCTGCTGGCGATTGATCCATCGGGGAAAGAACTCTGGGCAACCACCTTTGGCTCCGAGGTTGCGGGAAAACATCGCAATGGCTCTGGCAGCAACGCTTCACCTGTCACCGATGGAGCGACCATTTTCGTCTACTACAAAAGCGGTACCCTGGCCGCAGTTGAACGAGACGGATCAGTGCGATGGCAAACCAATCTCGTGGACACGTACGGCAAAGATACACTGTTTTGGGATCATGGAACCTCGCCCGTGGTCACCGCAGACCATGTCATTATGGCCCGCATGCACAATGGCGAATCCTGGTTAGCCGCATTTGACAAACAAACCGGCGAATTGGCTTGGAAGGTCGCAAGAAACTATCAAACGCCCGTCGAATGCGACCACGGTTACACCAGCCCTATGATCATTTCCCACAACGGAAAAGACGCAATTCTGTTGTGGGGAGCCCAGCACTTAACGATACACGACCCCGCCGACGGAAAAGAGATTTGGTCCTGCGGCAACTTCAACCCTGAATCAAACAAACTCTGGCCCGCGATTGCGATGCCAGTGATTGTGAAAGACATGGCGGTAATCTGCTTTGGCCGCAACGACCGTGGACTGCCGCGTCTGTTTGGAGTCCGCTTATCTGGTAACGGAGACGTGACCGACACCAACCATGCCTGGCAGCGAGACGACATCAGTTCCTTTGTGCCCAGCCCACTGGCGTTCCAAGATCGGGTCTACATGGTTCGCGACCAAGGTCAAGTCGAGTGCATCGAACCGACTACCGGAGAAACCATTTGGTCAAATCGGTTCCCAAAATCACGAGCCAAATTTTACGCGTCGCCATTGATCGCAAATGACAAGTTATACGCAGCCCGAGAAGATGGCGTCGTCTTCGTCGCGAATATCGCGGATGGTAAGTTCGAAGTATTGTCAGAGAATGACATGGGTCAATCGGTGATCGGTTCACCAGTCCCAACGAAGAACCAAATCCTGATTCGTGGTGAAAAAGAATTGCGTTGCTACCGCAATCGGAAACCTGCCAAGTAGTCCTGTCGCCAAGCAGTCCTGCCCAATCATCCGCGACCAACGAATGGCATCTTGGTCGCCATGATCGTCATCGTCAGAATGTTGGCATCCAGCGGCAAGCTAGCCATATGGACAACTGACTCGGCAACCAAGCGAACATCAATGGTTGGTTCGGTGCGAACCGCTCCGTTGGCTTGCGGAGCCCCTGCTTTGACTTTTTCCGCCATGCGTGTGTCCGCATTACCGATGTCGATTTGACCGCACGCAATCCCGTACGCTCGCCCATCCAACGCGAACGATTTTGTCAGCCCAGTAATCGCATGCTTCGTCGATGTGTAGGGAGCCGAATTTGGACGGGGGGACGCTGCCGAAATAGAACCGTTATTGATGATGCGGCCACCACGAGGATCCTGATTTTTCATGACCCGAAACGCTTCGCGTGCACAGAGAAAAGCTCCCGTCAAATTGACGTCCACGACGGCTTGCCACTGCGTCAGCGTCAGTTCACTGATTTCCACCGCCGGTGCCCCCGTCCCCGCATTATTAAACAACAGATCCAAACGTCCGCATCTCTGAACGACTTCCTGAAACAGCGATGCGACCGAATCCTCACTGGTAACGTCCGTCGGCAAACAGATCATCTGCTCGACAGCCTCGGCGAGTTGTGCTGTTTTCTGCAGTGCATCGAGATTCCGCCCCGCTAATACGACACGATAGCCCGCTTGGCACAACGCGACCGCTGCGGCCCGTCCGACCCCAGATCCAGCTCCCGTCACAATCACAATCTTTTCCGAACTCATCGTTCTTTCTTTCAATGGGATGGATCACTACTCAATGACGGATCAGAAATCTGTGTGTGCAAATCAGCCGGACGCTAGTGAAGCGACTTCCCCTCAAAATAGGGAATTACGTACGGCCCTTCCGGAATCAATGCGACCGACCGGTCATCGCCAACTTGCGTCAGATCGGCAATGGTCTGATCGAGGTGATCGATACAGTCAACATCGGTCAGCAGACGATCCGCAGCGGTAAGTGATGAATACAGATGAACCTGCCCGGCATTCACCGCTTTGCACTGCATCTGCGTTTGCCACTCGTCAATCGCTGCCAGGGGTTTGTTTTGAATGGAGTCTAAAAAACCTGTTGGACCAAGTTGATGAAGCTGTTTTTGAGCGACGATGTATTCATCGGACCCAATGCCTTCACTGCATTCAGAAGCAATAACGAGGTGACCGCCGGGACGGAGAATCTGAATCGCTCCCACCATCCCCTTCACCGTTTGATAATAAGTTTTGTCGAGCGGATAGCCTGCGGCACTTGTCACCACCAATCGGAAATCTTTTTCGAGCTCAACACGGCAATACGGCTCGATGAATTGGACCGCCGCCGCATGACTGGCTGTAATTTCCCCGAAGTTGACAAAGGATAGTCGCCGGTGCTCATCAATTACCGTGTTGATGGCATAGGCCCCGCCCAACATCCGCACAATTTCCAGCTGTTCCTCATGCAACGGGTTCCGTTCCAAATTGCAATTGTCGGCCGCGACGTCTGCCATAAAAGCATGGCTATGAAACGTCCTGATGGTGTCAGCGTGCGCAACGCCTGGTGCAATGACTTTCCGCCCCCCGGAATACCCAGCCATAAAATGTGGCTCAACCAATCCCGTCGCAATCCGCACATCGGCCTCAGCAAACCGGCGATTGATCTTTACAGGAGTCCCACGATCCGGCGTCCGCCCCAAATCGACGTGATCTTGGTCACAACGAGCATCGTGATTGATCACCTCTGCATTCTCAAACACCCAGGGATCACCGATCAACTCTCGCAACTCATCACCGACGTTCGGTCGATGCAATCCGGTAGCGATCAAGACAGTGATTTCGTTGCGGGGAACCCCCGCAGCGATCAAGGCTTCAATCGTCGGCCGCAGAAAAACAGAATTCGGTACCGGTCGTGTGATGTCACAGATCGCTATACAAGCTGACCGACACGACTTCGCCAGTTCGAACAAAGACAGTGAACGAGCATCACCGGGATGCTGAATCGCATCGAGAACCGCAGTGGCCGGATCATGAATCACCGGCATCTGAGGTTTACGAATGACTGTCACGTCCACCGAATCAGGAAACTCCACAGGCAGTTGCGAACGCCCATAAAGCAACCAATGATCCGCTGCCGACATCGTGATGCAAACCCAAAAAGAGGATCGTGGAATCTAGAACTTGAACCGTCGGACCAATGATCTGCCGCCAAGAACACTAGCGGGCATAAAACCGGACGTTCACTGCTCCATCAACGAGGACCCTGTGACCCGTTGAGGACAACTTACCGGTCGCCGTGTCAATCTTCAACGTCACAACATTACCGCTATTTTGGTTGCCCACAACCAAGTATTGCCCTGTCGGATCGATACCAAATCCACGCGGGATATTGCCCTCAGTGGATGCATTACCAAGGTACAGAAGCTTTTGGTTTGCAGCGTCCAATCGAAACGCAGCGATGGAATTGTGTCCTCGGTTGGATACATACACAAACTTACCACTCGGGTGAACCAAACATTCCGCTGTGCTGTTATTCGTCTCACGATCAGTTTCGGGAATCGTATCGAGAATCCCTACCGAACGAAGAGATCCCTGTTGGCTGTCATAATCCAACAAGGTAACTCTCGAAGTCATTTCCAGATTCGCGACGGCGACCTGATGGTTTGGTTCAAAACAAAAGTGCCGAGGTCCACCACCTGCCGGCAGTTGCAGAAATGGCTGTTTCGACGGTTTCATTGTGGCTGTCTTAGCATTCACGTCGTACATCAAAACTTGGTCTTTCCCCAAATCATTGACGAACGCTTGTGTGCCGTCGGCATTGAAATTGATCGCGTGAGCATGTGGTGAATTTTGACGATTCGGATTTGCACCGCTGCCACCGACATGTTGCATCAATGAACCAACCGGTCCCAACGAGCCATCGGCGAGAATGGGAAATGTTGCACAGCTGCCGCCACTGTAATTCGCGACCCCAACACATTGGCCTGTTGGATCCACCGCGACGTGACACGCTGCACCACCTCCACTGGACCGCTCATTGAGCTTACGAAGGGTTCCGTCATCATTGATGGCGAAAGCCATGATTCCGACCGAATCGGGGCCATCACTGGAAACCTCCGAGACGGCATACAACAGGGGGCGGGTTGGATGCACCGCAACAAACGATGGATTTTCAGCCTCGGCAGCTAAGCCCGGCTTCGACAGCTCGCCAGTTTCCGGATTGAACCGCGAGACATAGATCCCTTCACTGCTGCCACGGGTATAAGTACCGATATAAACCAGCGTTTCGGCAAATACGCTCGAAACACCGCACAACGAAAACAGCAGCACAAAGGTTCGGATCATCATTCACTCCCAGTTGGAAACAGCCACTTCCAGTTGGAACCAGCTCAGGGGAGTATCATGAACGCTGGCGATCAGGGTGTCCAGAAACACGAGCTGGCTCCGCCAAAAAATCCCTGAAGCCTTCATCGCATCCTCAGCGTCCCAATGAACCTCCCTGGTTAAAACGCTCATGCCAATGAACTTCTGTCAACGATTGAACTCCCGACATGCTTCAAGCCCCCAATACGCAACAAGCCCCCAACACGCAACAAGCTCAGCAATCAGGGTAATACTGGCTGCTTTATCCACTCTTCTTTTGCTTGGTACCCTGCAAGGAAAAGATTTCGACATCGTCATCCGCGGTGGGCGAATCGTAGATGGAACCGGTGCACCTTGGTATCTCGCTGACGTCGGAATTACAGACGGTAAAATCGCCAGCATTGGTCAACTAGGTGCAGACCAGGGCGATACGGTGATCGATGCGGATGGCAAGGTCGTCGCCCCAGGTTTCATCGACATGATGGGCCAAACCGCGTCACCCATGATGTCTGACCCCAAAACCGCATTGAATCTCCTGACTCAGGGAATCACCACGATCAACGCGGGTGAAGGAGGCTCCGCTGCGCCGCAAACAGAAACGAATGGCGAGCGAATGGGATACACGACGATGGCCGAATATTTTTCCCTGCTGGAATCAAGTGGCTTGCCAGTCAATGTGACGCAAACGATTGGACATACCCAAGTACGGAGAATCGTTCTGGGGGACGTTGACCGCAGACCATCGGACGAAGAAATCAAACGCATGCGTCGCCTGGTCGCTGAGGCAATGGAAGCGGGTGCCATCGGTGTTTCCACCGCCTTGATCTATCCACCAGCCGTTTATGCGCGGACCAAAGAGATCGGTGAATTAGCAGCTGAAGCCGGCAAGTACGGTGGCCGCTACTACACTCACATGCGCAACGAAGGTGACCAATTATTGGAAGCAATCGAGGAAGCAATTGAAATCGGGCGGATTGGCAAGACACCAGTTCACCTGTTTCATCTCAAAGCGGCTGGCCGACAGAACTGGGGAAAAATGCACGTCGCCCTCGCCAAGATCCACCAAACACGTAGCGAAGGCATCCAGGTCACCGCCGACATTTATCCCTACGTCAACAACGGGCTCGGCATCGCGGCACTGATTCATCCAAGACATTTTGCAGATGGATTCAGCTCGCTGATCGATCGGTTGAACGATCAAGCACTGCGTCATGAGATTCAGCAAGAAATCGAAACGACCACCGGCTGGGAAAACTGGTACCGTCACGCCGGCAGCGACTGGAATCGAATCGTCATCGGCCAAACCAATGAACCTCGGTACCGAGAATTCGATGGCAGCACCGTTCAGCAAATCGCTGATTCGGTATCGGAAGATCCCTGGGATGTATTCTTCACGCTGGTACGTCGCGGTGCATTTGCCCTGCCTGAAACGATGTCTGACGCAAACAAGATAGCGGCCATGCAACAAGAGTTCGTTTCATTTTGCACAGACGTGGGTCCTGCTGGTGGCAACCGATCGGCATCCCATCCACGCGGCTATGGCTCGTTCCCAAGACTGCTGTCGCATTATGTCCGCGACTTGGGAGCGATAAGTCTGCCGCGTGCGATTGCCCAGGCAACTAGCGCCGCAGCCAACAATCTGTTTGCGTACGATCGTGGTCGGATTGCGATCGGCTTGGCTGCTGACGTAGTTATTTTTGACTACGAAAAAATCTCCGACAACGCGGACTTCAAAAATCCACACGCGGTTTCGGATGGCGTGCACCACGTGATCGTGAACGGCAAACTTGTTTTACAGGATGGCAAACAAACCGATGCCCTGCCGGGACGCGTTTTGCGTGGACCGGGACACAGAACTGAAAAGGACGCTTGGCAAGTTGCTTCCGGCACTAGCGACCCAAACTTCGCCGCTTTTGATCAGCAGATCGCTGAGCTGATGCAAGAACACCGCGTTCCGGGAATTTCAGTCGCTGTCACCGAGGGTGGCAATGTCGTTTTTGCTCGCGGCTATGGCTATTCCGATGTTGCAGCCCGCCAAGGCGTCCAGCCGGAAAGCCTATTTCGTATCGCCAGCATTTCCAAGCCAATCACCGCGGTCGCGATCCTAAAATTGGCAGAGCAAGAAAAACTGAAACTTACGGACAAAGTCTTTGACCTTCTCGATTTCGAAACTGACATCCGAGCAGCCGCGGAGAAGTTTGATCCGCGATGTCGTGACATCACAATCGAGCAATTGCTGCAGCATCGCGGCGGCTGGGATCGCAATCAATCATTCGACGCGATGTTCCAATCCGTCCGTTTTGCAGAACAGCTTGATCTGCCGCCACCCGCAGACCAGACGACGGTGATCCGCGCGATGCTGTCGCAACCGCTCGATTTTGCACCTGGCGAGAAGTACGCCTATTCGAACTTTGGTTACTGTCTGCTCGGACGAATCATTGAATCCTTGACCGACCAAACCTACGAACAATTTGTGCAACAACAGTTATTGGAACCCCTTGGTATCACATCGATGCGAATTGGCAGGACGCGTTTGCGTGATCGCTTCGACAACGAAGTCCGTTACTATCACCCGCAAACTTCGCAATCTGTTTTTGCAGAGGATGTCGGAAAGGAAGTTGCCAATCCATATGGTGCCTGGCACCTCGAAGCAATGGACTCACACGGGGGATGGATTGCATCGGCCACCGATTTGGCAAAATTCGCTGCCGCCTTCGATGACATTGAACAGTCGCCTCTGCTCTCTGCTGACAGCATCCGACGAATGCACGGCCGACCTGCCGGCATTGCTGGATACACCGATGATGGCACTGAGAAAGCCGTGTATTACTCACTCGGCTGGCAGAATCGTGTTGTCACACAGGACAAGATCAATCACTGGCATACCGGATCACTGCCGGGAACTTCTACCATTTTGATCCGCCGACACGACGGCAAAAACATGGTTGCTTTGATGAACTGCCGCACAAGTCCATCCTCCGACCGGCTCGGCAGAGCCATCGACCAATTGCTGCATCGAGCAACCAATGCATCACTCGACCAGTGACGACAACCACGAATGACAATCGCAGTTGTTGGGCATCCCGACACCCCGCGTGGGGTCAATCATGGCCTCCGCAAATCGGCAAGAATTTCGTGACCGCACAATCCAGGTTGGCCAATCGCTTACCGATGAGGCGAAAAAATCACTCGACTGGATCAAGGTCGTTGGTGCGTTCGCAGCTTGGGCTTTGGCCCCGCCGGCTTGCCTTCCAACTGTGGCAAAATCCAGTGAAGTCCATCCAAATTATCTCGCAGCCGTTGCTCCACATCGTCTTGGGTGTGACCAATGATCCCAAGTGGTCCATCATATCCTGATTCGGCAATCGTTTTCATGATGGAAACATCCAGCTCACCTTCGCCGAGTGGCAGAATCTTTTGACCATGCTCTTCACCATTTTTGGTCATGCCGTTTAGATTCAGGCACAACAGATACGGTTTCATTTGCTGCAAGCGATCCGCGAACCGACCAAGATGTTGGTGACCATGGTGCAGGTTGTAAACAATGCCAACATGATCGGCCTCGTGCTGCTTTCGCAGATATTCACAGACAGCGACCATATTCTCTGGCTCGCCGCTCCAACCACCATGATTGTAGATGCCTAATTTGCAGCCAGCTGTTTTAGTTTGCTCCACCATCGGCAGCAGTTGTTCCGCCGCGTTACGAACTTTCTCCTCCTGCGTGGACCCGCTCGGCTGAGCAAGCATCCTCCAGATCTGTGGATGCAAATCATATTTTTTGAACAAAGCGAACGCGTGTTCGTGCATGCCCCAAAAGGCAAAGTACTCAATGCCATGCTTTTGGTATTGCAGTATTTCCTCTTCAAACGCCGGCACGTGCTTCTCACGCCAATCGTAGGCAATCCGCTTCAGCCCCAGACGGCGGATCATTTCAGCCCGCTCGGCAGGACTTCGCTCCTGAGAATCAAAGGGCACGATGCACCAGGCGACTAAATTCTGATCCTGGAAGTTTTCAGGCGGAGCAGCACCCGCCGTCGAAACGAGAATCAAACCGATCAATAAAATAGTTGGATTACGCATGGTGCTAGTGTAACGCTGCGATCGCGTCAAACAACGGTGACCGCCCCGCTCAGCAATCTCGATCACTTCGCGAAGACTTAGTCCATTTTTAAAGCCATTCTCGGGCCACGATCTCTACAAATCGCCGCCATTTCAGATATCTAGCTCTGTGGCTCAGGTGTGTCACCCAGTGACCCGGCCCTGGCCCTGAACCCAATGCTGGCCCTGAACCCAACGCTGGACCTGAACCCAGATGAACATAAAACGAACTCCACGTCTCGTCAGTGCTCATTGGTTTTAGCAGACAGCAG
>JAQWPZ010000332.1 GCA_029245125.1 Rubripirellula sp. | reverse complement strand
CCTGGGACTGCGTTGACTCCTGGGACAGATCGAAAACCTCCGGAGCAGCTCGTCGCATCCGCGCGGCAAGATCGACCGCTTCGATCGCACCTTCGATCTCCCGATCCGGACCACTTGACTTCAGGTGACGTTGGTTGAGTGCGTTGACCAAATCAAATCGCCGCTGCACCAGCCCGTCTCCGGCCGGGCCATCTAGGTGAGCAATTTTCCCATCACCGAATTTTCCGTTGCTGCCAATCACGGTAGCCTGGTGCATCGCTGGCAGAAAAGCCGCTCCATAGTTCCGCGGGCCGCCATGGGCCGTCGCCGGCCCGATTGCAACATGTGCTGGAAGATCAGGATGGCCACTCCCCAACGCATAACTAATCCACGCGCCGACACTGGGACGCACAAAATTGTCACTCCCGGTGTTGATCATGCCGACGGCTTGGCCGTGCGATTGCCCGCGGGTGTGCATACTGCGAATAACGCACAGCGAATCAGCTTCTTTGGCCATCTCAGGCAGAAGGCTGCTGACCCACAACCCCGAATCACCTCGTTGCTTGAACTTCCACGGCCCATTCAACAGTTTCGGTACTGCATCGATGTTGGGTGGCAAATCGAACGGCAGTGGCTGACCATCATCGCGAGCCAGCAATGGCTTGTAATCAAAAGTATCAACATGACTTGGACCGCCATGCATGAACAAGAAAATCACACGCTTAATCCGAGGACTCACCTGCGAGGCGTGAACCGCTGCCAACTCCCTTGCTGACGCTTCACGCCATGGCATAGTCGCGGACACACATAGCGAGCCCAGGCTCATGGTACAGGTTGTGCCAAAGCGGCGTCGAGTGACGGAAATTGGGTGATCTGGCATCATCATCAATCCAATAATCGAAATTCGGTAGACGCAAACAACGCGGCAATAAATTGATGCCATGCCTCTGGTGAATCGATCTGATCCCCGAAGAAGCGTGCGGCGATCATATGATCCTCCGCAACGGGATCCCGCTGCAGACACACCTGATACGACAACTGCAGACGATCGTCGAAGCCACTCGCCGCGACAAGAATCCGCTTCGATGCTTCCCCTGCCCAAGCATCAACCACGGGACTGTTAATCAACACCAGTGCTTGCGCCGGCACATTCGTGGTGGGTCGGCGTCCTACCAACAGATCGGGATCCGCCGCATCGAGCGCCGACAACATCGGGGGAACATAACTGCGAACAACCGGCAGATAAATTGATCTGCAGGGCTGAGTCAAATCATCGAAACTCGCCTCGCTGTTCGCCTGATTACTGCTCACCAAAACACCGCGGCCAGCCATTGGTTCCAAGCGTGGCCGACGATCAAGCCGACCGGTGGCAGTCACCATCGCATCGCGAATCGATTCCGCCGTCAAACGGCGACGATTCATTCGCCACAACAAACGATTTTCAGGATCGACGGCGATCGAATTCTCATCGTATGCCGACGATTGGTTGTACGCATGCGAGAGGACGAGTTCACGAACTAGAGGTTTCACTCGCCAACCATTACGAACGAATTTCGCGGCAAGAAAATCGAGCAAAGCCGGATGGGTTGGCCGCTCACCTTGCATCCCAAAATTATCAACCGTCCTTACCAGACCTTCACCAAACAAGTGCATCCAAAGCCGGTTTACGAAGACGCGTGAGGTGAGTGGGTTGTCAGGATCCGTCAACCAATCTGCCAATTCGATTCGACCGCTGCCTTGGGGATTCCGAATTGACGATTCACCTTCACCACAAACTCGCAAAAACCCGCGAGCGACCGGTTCCCCAAGATTATTCACCTCACCGCGAATGTGCACTCGACTATCGATTAACTCATTGGTCGGTCGGTCAGACGCTGCCATCGCTTCCGGCGACGAAGGAGGTGCCGAGGCATTCAAGTCCTTCAAAGCTTGCTTGAGTTCCAGCACGCGTCGCTTGGCAAACTCCACAACGGAGGACTCTCCCGCATCAAGATTCAATTTCGCCGACTCTGCTGACGGAAGGTCATCCGACAAGAATTGCACGGCATCCGCGATCACGTAGCCGCTAGTTCCCTGATTCGAAATTTTCACCACAGCATCGGCATCTGACGAAAACGAAAATTCGCCGAGCGAAGACCACATGGGGTCAACTTGAAACTTGCGTTGATCCAGCTTCACGTGCCGCACACCTTCAGCGGTCAAAATCGTGATCGGCACTTCTGCAGCGCGACTTGATCCGGGTGAGTGGGACACTCGCACCTGATACGTTCCCGTCTTTGGTAAACGGGTGGAAAACTCGATCGATGCTTGGCCTTTACCGGAGTTATCATCATGGACATATCCTTCGCCCACAAAATCTTTGTAGAAGGTCGAAGCCTTCCATCGGCCGACTTTCTTGGCTGTTTTGTCGTCGACGACGATACCAGCGTGAGCGGATGACCGCGCCCGATCGCGTTCGTTCTCCGCCACCTTGATTTGCTGTTTGAGCGACGCAACGGCTTGCTGATGTTTCAACACCAAATCGCGATAAGCCAAGCTTGTTGGCAGTGCAACGCGGTTCCAAGTACTAACATACTTCTGGCTCTCGCCCTTCAAGGTCACCGTGCTTTTGAAGATGCCAGCCAAAGCATAGTAATCCTCCGTCGGCACCGGATCGAATTTGTGATCGTGGCAACGTGCGCAACCAAGCGTCAAACCGAGGAATGCTCGACCCATCGTATCAATTTGCTCATCAACCACATCCAAACGCAATTTCGCTTTGTCGCGTTCACTCAGCATTTTGGTGCCGATCATCAGGAATGTCGTCGCGACCACGTTATCGTATCGCTCTTGGTCGGTTGTGGCGGCCAGCAGATCGCCGGCTACCTGCTGGCGGATCATCTGATCCCAAGGGCGATCCGCAGCAAATGACTCGATCAGGTATTGCCGGTAACGCCAAGCCTCGTGGTGGGTCGCGTTGAAGTCACTTCCGTTACTGTCGGCATAGCGTGCGACGTCCATCCAATGGCGGGCCCATTGCTCGGCATAGGCGGTCGAGGCCAACATGGAATCAACGATTTTGATCCAATGGCGGCGTGACGGATCGGCCATCCAAGCCTGTTGAAGCGAGCGACTTGGCGGCAGTCCCGTCAAGTCAAATGCCAAACGCCGCAATCGAACCTGCGGTGCCGCAACCGGCGAAGGCTTTAACCCTGACTGTTGCAGTCGGTCAGCCAAGAACTGATCAATCTGGCCGGTCGCCGATGAATGCCCGTGGGAAGGTGGATCGACGACCGCAATCGGTTGAAAGGACCAAAAGTGACGCCCTTCCTCGAGATCGATTTCCGACGACTCGAGAATGGAGTCTCCATCACGATTCCGCGGATCGGTCGCCCCCGCTTCGATCCATGCTTCGATATCACTAATCACTTGATCCGGCAAACGACCGTCGGGAGGCATTTCAGAAGACTCATAGCGAATCGCTGAAACCAAAAGACTTCCTTCGGGATTACCCGGATCGATCGCCAAACCGCTCTCCCCACCGGTCATCATTCCGACAGGATGATCAAGTCGTAACGCACCACCGAGTTCCGTCGATTCAGACGAATGGCACTCATAACAATGGTCTACCAAAATCGGCCGAATCCGAGTTTCGAAAAAGGCCTCCGAATCCGGAGCCTGCCCGCAGACGGTTGCCTGAGTAAACAGACAAACATTGAAAAAAAAGCCAAACCGCAATGCGTTGAGCAGAACACGCATCAAACCGAGCACCAGGCAGGAACAAATGAGTGAAATCCACGAAATCACAGGGTATCACAGCCACGGGCGGTTTAGAAGCAAGAATCGGAATCGCCACTCGCTGCTGAAGTTCACCTCGCCGGTATTTAACAAGCGTCGCAGCGTTGGCCAGTCACCGCTCGCCTGATGACGACGATCACACGGGACCCCAGCAACGCGACAAAGAATTCAGAATTAGCGGACGAAGCCCAATTCGGCCCAGGGCTGACGCTCGGCCCAGGGCTGACGCTCGAACATTCGCCGCGAATGAAACGCGGCGGAATGGAGCGGGTGTCACCGAATGAATCTGCTGAATCAGTGCAGGGTGACAGAAATCAGCTGGCTGCATCGGGTCAGTTACGACAGCCGATTCGCAACCGCGAGTTTGAAGATCTGGTGACCGCTAGTAGCCACTGACCTCACTCGGAGTAACGGCAATACTCGACCGGGGACGAAAGATACGGCGAGTCCGGTCTGGTTGGTACATCACCTCACCAGGCGTGCCTTCGATGATCTCACCAGCCGGCGTTGGCTCGGTGATCACTTCGATGACCTCACTCGATTCAACTCCGCAACTATCGCAGCCGCCACAATCGTGACCGCAACCGTGCCCCACATTGATCAGCGAATCGCACCCGCCACCACAGGTCGCATTGCCACAACCATTGCATGGTGGTTCGCAACGGTAACCCCAAATCGTTGGAAATCCGCTAAACACCGAGCGGCAAGCACCGCAGGATTGCCCATTGTGATTCCCGCAACCATCGCATGGGTCACAAGCTTCGGCAGGATGGTTGATCCAAGGATCAACGTACATCTCACCACACCCTTCGCAATCGCCGCAGCCATCGCACCCCGTGCCGAGCCGGATCGGCCCATTCATGCCCTGGCCTCCACACCCCAGCGGCGCGACACAGCCGCTCGCGCAGAGGAGCGCCGAGCAGCAAAATGCTATCGAGAAACTTTTGAACCACGACATAGCTTGGATCCTGTGAAAACAAACGGCGATATTCACAAAGCTTTATCGCCCAAGCTAACCGTCAAAATTGAATCAATTTACCTAACCCGCAAAAACTAACTCGCTGCTGTGAAACTCCTGGCAGGGTACCCGAGCAACCAAGCGAGATCAGCATGAGCCCGTGGATTCCTGAAGCCCGAGGATGCCTGAAGCCCGCGAATCACTGATGCACACGCATTACTGATGCCCACGCATTACTGAGACGATGTACGACAGTTGCAAAACCGCGGTCCCACCGGCCAACATCGATGGTTTCAATTTGATTTAGCTAAACCGCATCGCAGCGTGTCAGCCGCTCAGGAAAGCGGGGCTCTAAGAATCAGCGGTCAGCAGTCTTGAAGCCACGGTGTCGGCGAAGAGGATCCCGCGTTCGGTCAGCCGAATCACCGAGCCCTGGCGTTCAATCAGCCCTTCACTGGTCGACAACTCAATCGCATCAGCAGATAGACCGAGGAGATCCATTCCCGTTGCCGATTCGAACTCCGCCAGCTCGATTCCATCGAGTAGTCGCACGCCAAAGGCAGCCCTTTCGCGAGCGAATTGCTCCACTGAGATCGCTTCACGCTCGGCAGTTGGTGACTGCGAGTTTTCCATTCGCTTCAAGTAGGTTGCCGGACTGCGGTGATTCACTTCTCGCAAACCGTTGACAAAGCGTGCTGCTCCGGGGCCCGCTGCGAACCATCCGTCACCATGCCAGTAACTCATATTGTGTCGGCAGCGAAATCCATCGGCCGCAAAACTGGAAACCTCGTATTGCAGTAGCCCGACCTCGCGGGCGCGATCGCGAGCCGCCTGATACATCGCGACTTCCAAGGAATCATCGTTGCCAAATAATTCCCCACGATGTCGCCGACTCCAAAATTGCGTTCCCTTTTCAAATGTCAACGCGTAGGTCGACAGGTGTCGAATTGGCAGCGAGCAGGCGATCTCGAGGTCTCGATTCCAAGTCGCCAACGTCTCCTCGGGAGCGGAAAAAATCAGATCAATTGAGAGATTCGGCACGACGGCTGCCGCCTGATCAATGATCCGGCGTGCCTGATCACCAGAGTGTCCGCGCTCAAGGATCTTTAGCTTGCTGTCATCGAACGACTGCACACCAAGACTGATTCGGTTCACCCCGTGCTCTCGCAACACTGCCAAAGTCGTTGCATTGATATCTTCAGGATTTGCTTCCACGCTGATTTCCGCATCGGCGGATGTGTCAAAAGCAGATGCGACCAAACGTAGCAGTTTCGCCAGCGAGTCGTCGGACAAGTGGGTTGGAGTTCCACCGCCGAGAAATACGGTTGAAACTTGAGGCCGATCGAGAGCTGTCAACTCAACTTCGATGGCCTGCAAGTAACGGTCGATCCATTGGTCCCGATTCGCGACGACGCTAAAGTTGCAGTAGCCGCAACGATGGCGACAGAACGGGACATGAATGTACGCGGATCGAGGAACTGGCCAACCGCCCGGGGGCGTTGACACATCGTCCCGATCGTCCGAGATCAAAGCCATAGTTTCAGACGCCCACCCAACTGGTCGGGCAGCGCACGCTGCACGAAACGCTTGACCTGGCTGGCGTTGTAGCGGGTACTGAGATGTCCGGCGATCACCAGTTCATTCTTAAAATGGTCAGCTCGCTTCCGGTAATCGTCGACGTGCATGTGGCCATGTTTGTGAATCTTTTCTTTGCGATGCTCGGGGGCAACGAAAGTCATTTCGCTGATCAAAACTTTCGATTCATAAAAGACAGGATTCATGTCCAGACCGCGCGGTGCCGTATCACCGGTATACGCAAAAACCGGTACACGCACCTCGTTGGTCACCTCTTTTCCTGACTCCTTGAGATCACGAATCTGGTCACCGCGAAGATCCTGGTACTCTGGCTTGAGCTTTTGCCGTCGCTGGTGGATGACGAACCCGATGCTGTCGATCGTATGCTGAGTCGGCAACGCCGTCACCACATACTCGCGACCAATCTTGGTTTCATCCCCTGGCAACAATCCCACCAACTCGCAGGGCATGGCACCCCGATCAAGTCGTCGAAAGGTTTGCAGCATTTCCCACGCCTGATCGACGGCTGAATCCGGCAGATAAATTACGGGCGGATCCATCTTCATCATCCGCCGCCGCGACACATAGGCGGGCAGTCCAGCAATGTGATCAAGATGCGCGTGGCTGATGAACATCGTCGCGGTGCCCATGAAATCCCACGGCTGGACCCCAGCGTCAAACAGCAGCTTCAACTCGTTGACCCGCCAGCAAGTTTGCACGGCGGCCCGCGAATAACCCTCGATGGTCAACCCATCGTGGTGGTGGGACAGAACGGGAATGTTTTCAACCATTGACTCAATGACGAATTAAGTGAGAAGAAAGAAGTCGTGCGAAACTAGCGACGCAAGTGAGTATCAGAACCGAACACGACGCTCACTGCTATCCGTCTCTCGCGTTCTAGCGGGGTCGTCCCGGCATATTGGCGGTTTTCAATTCTTCGCCGCCATAGTTGTCGACTTCATTGACGTCCAAGTCCCTGGAATAGTTCGCGGTGCGAACGACGTAGATATCTCCACTGCTATCCTGTTCGACTGCCGCACCATGATGGCGTGTGAGCTCCAATGTGGCCAGGAACCAACCGATCAGTGAAGATTTGTGGATCCCGCCCTGGATCAAATCCATCAACTGCACCTTGGAATGCCCGCCGAGTTCATTGTGGATCCGCTGCATGTACACGTGGATAGGGGTATCGTCGTACACAACTTCGGTCGGTGGCGGCCCGGCGGCTTCCCGCATGATGCGACCAAAGGCACTGACTAAATCCCAAATCTGTAGATCAACAATCGGCTGGTCTCCAGGATCGACCCGGCGAGACGGCAGATCATCCGCTAGCCGTGAGTAGCGTTGCTGCCATCGACTGCCCATCTCATCCAAAATCGCGGCCGCATCCCGAATTTCTTTGTACTGCAGCAATCGTTCGATCAGTTCAGACTGTGGATCCTCGATCTGGGGCTCCTCCGAATCGTCGGTCAATTGCGGCAGCACCGCCTGACTTTTGATTTCCACGAGGTTGCTAGCGAGGTCAATAAAATCCCCCACTTCGCCCAAATCCAATTCTTTCAAGACCTCGATATATCCTAAATATTGATCGACGATGACCGACACCGACATTGAGTGCAGATCGACCTCGTGCCGGCGGACCAAGTAGAGCAACAGGTCGAGCGGGCCTCGATATGCGGGCAATTCGACGCGAAATCCCATGGGGCGTTTGTCGGGAAAGAGGGCGTTTGTCGGGAAAGGGGGATCAAGGCGAGAAGTCAGGTGGCTGCCATTCAGTGATTCACTCAGCGATCATAAGCCAGCCGGCGAGCAGTCAGCGAGTCAGCCAGTCAGCGAGGTGGGGAACAAAAGTCGGGTCCAGAAGTCGGGTCGAGAAGTGAGGGCCGATGACGAATCTATCGAAAAGGGAGCGGGGAGGAATTGAGCGAACCGGAATCGGCCGAGGCCGCAAATCGCCGCCCTTGTTGGATTTACGTACCAAAATTATGATGCTCGCCACGAGCCAGTTTACCAACCCCTAATCTGGCCAACTGTTTTTCTCGACCTCACCCTGGCCTGAATCATGCCAAATCCCAACCACCGCCACGTCCTTTCTGCCTTGGTGCAAAACGTGCCTGGGGTGCTTGCCCACATCTCGGGCATGCTCGCCTCACGCGGCTACAACATTGATTCGCTCGCCGTTGGCGAGACGGAAGACCCGCATTTGTCCCGAATGACCTTTGTCGTCGTCGGGGACGATCGAGTGCTGGAGCAAGTCCGCAAGCAACTGGAAAAAATCGTTACAGTGGTGCGGGTGCTCGATGTGAGCAGCCGTGATTTCGTCGAACGCGATTTGCTGCTGATGAAAGTCAAGGCACCAGCCGGTGCGACACGGAGCGAAATCAGAGAGCTGGTCGATATCTTCCGCGGCAAAATTGTCGATGTCGGGCCTGAGGAAGTGATGGTCGAGATCAGCGGTCGGGAAAACAAAGTCCAAGCATTCATCGAACGAATGCGTCCCTACGGCATTTCCGAGCTGGTCCGCACCGGTCGAATCGCGATGATTCGAAGCGGCAATGCTTGCGAAGACGAAACCGAAACGCGAGCAGCGAGCTGACTTGCGCGGTAGATGATTCACCTGGACCGGCATGGCCACCCGGACCGCCATGGCCACCCGGACCGGCCTGGCCACACAGATCTGCGGCTCCCAAACCTATCCCCACCGAACATTCCTTCCACCTTCAGACAAAGAACGCGATTCCATGGCTGCCACAATTTACTACGAAAACGACGCTGACCTGTCTCACCTCAAGGGCAAAACAGTTGCGATTCTCGGCTATGGTTCGCAAGGTCACGCACAGGCGCAGAACTTGCGTGACAGTGGTTGCGACGTCGTGATCGGCCAACGCCCCGGATCTGCCAACTACGATTTGGCTGTCTCCCATGGCTTCAAACCACTTTCGATCGCCGAAGCAACGAAGGCGGCCGACGTCATCAATGTTCTGCTACCCGATGAAGTTCAAGCAGATATTTATTGCAACGAAATCCGTGACAACCTGTCGCCCGGCGACGTGCTGATGTGCTCACACGGGTTCAACATTCACTTCCAACAGATCGTCCCTTCAGAGGGAATCGACACGCTCTTGGTCGCTCCCAAAGGCCCTGGACATTTGGTCCGCAGCGAATACGAAAAAGGGGGCGGCGTGCCTTGCTTGATCGCATTGGGCGAGGGAGCTTCCGAATCGACCAAACAAATCGGTCTGGCCTACGCCAAAGGGATCGGTGGCACCCGCGGCGGTGTGATCGAAACCACTTTCGCAGAAGAGACGGAAACAGATTTGTTCGGTGAACAAGTCGTGCTGTGTGGTGGTGTCAGCGAATTAGTGAAGGCCGGCTTTGAAACCCTCGTCGAAGCCGGATATCAGCCGGAAATGGCTTATTTCGAGTGTATGCATGAACTCAAACTGATCGTTGACCTGCTCTACCAAGGTGGTTTGAGCTACATGCGTTACAGCATTAGCAACACCGCAGAGTACGGCGATTACGTCAGTGGACCACGAATCATCACCGACGAAACCAAGGCAGAGATGAAAAAGATCCTGCACGAAATTCAATGTGGTGAATTCGCCCGCAAATGGATCTCCGAGAACCGCGCCGGTGCACCATTCTTCAAAGCGACCAAGCGACGTGAACGCCAACATGGTGTTGAGCAAATCGGCCTAGGCCTTCGCCGAATGATGAATTGGATCGACGAAAAAGAAGTGAGCTAATGACAAACGCCGAATTCCCCGCTGTCAACGAATTAACCCGACTGCAGATCGAAACAGTTGAACGCTGGCATCGCGAGCCAATCACGAATCCCTACGAGGGGATTCAAGCGCTGGTTTGCATGCAGCACGAGTTCAACTATCGCCTGTGGCACGAGGAAGACAAAGCCCGCAGTCGCTCGGCAACGGACCAGGAAATCGCAGATGTCAAACGGGCCATCGACAAGCTGAATCAAGCCCGTAACGACACGATCGAAAAGATCGATGACGCCTTGACCGAAATCCTCTGTCAGCGAGGCGTCAACGCGCCGGAGGCCCCGGTCAATACCGAGACCACTGGCAGTGCGATTGATCGTTTGTCAATTATGTCGCTTCGCTTGTACCACTATCAGGAACAGGTCGACCGCGAAGACGCTGATGATGAGCACCGCCAAAAGGTGGCGGACCGGATCGCACTGTGCCGGCAACAGCACGAAGATCTGTCCCAATCGCTACAGCAACTGATCGATGACATCTTTGCCGAACGAAAGCAGCATCGAACTTATCGACAGATGAAAATGTACAACGATCCCTCGCTGAACCCCGCGATCTACCAGAGCGACCAATCCTAGCGGCTAATCGTTGTCTCGCGACCCAACGGCGGACAGCGCGGGATGAGCTGAACTCGCGATCGCGGAAGATCTCCGATCGCTGAAGCATTCAGACACACAACTCACCGCTGATAATTGGCGATCCAAGTAACGCCGCAGTAACGCTCTTCGAGACTGGTCTCCACGAGAACCGGATTCCACCAACTGGGAATCCGGTGAACTGGGAATTGCCCCTCAATGTGCCTGATCGGCTGGCGACAGCGCTAAGAGAGAGCCTCCAGCCGGTTGTTGATTCCTGGACCAGCAGAGCGAGGAACGGGTGAAATGGAAAATCCACCTGGACGCCGCCGGCAAAAAAAGAAGGGCGGCTGAACCCGGGGCCGACGGAGAATCCGGGGCCTAGGCCGGTGGAATACCAGGGACTTATGGAAATAGGCCTGTGGAGATAGGGGTCCTACTGAAAAAGGGTAGGCCAACGGGGAGAGGACTGGCGCTGCTCAATTCCTCCCCAAATCGCCCCGAAACCCTCCTCAGCAATCAGGCTAAGCAATGCATTTCCCGCAAATCTGGCCCTGCTTGGCATCCGCGATCGGACCGAGCGAGATTGCTGCCTAAGGTTTGTGCCTAACCGCCACGAGCGGTAGACTCTTTGCTTGGCCGATCCTCAAGTGCGGGCGGCGTTTTCGTTCTATTAACTTTCTGAGGGCCCCCGATGGTCTTTACTTCGAACACGATGCGTCATCGGCTGATGCTCGTCGTCGCGATGACATGCTGTTTGCCACTAGCCAATTTCTCGATCGCCACCGCGCAAGACGACGCCGCCAAAGATGGCGAGCAAGCTGCGGAAGAGAAACCCGATCCTTTGGCCGTACCTGAAGATGCTACGGTCGAAGAGTTATTTAAATTCATCAACAATGTCAAACGACAACGCGGCCGTGACCTGCAATCCGTCATGAAGGTTGCCAAGGCAGCCGCTGCAGCGGCGGACAAGATCCGCAAGACCGAAGGTGTTTCGGTCGATAACGAACTGAAAGCAATCACCGAAGAACTTTCCGCCCTCGCCTTCGTATCCCGATACGATGCCGATGCGAAAGCGAGCCTAAAAAAGCTGCTTGAGGAACTGGAACAAGACGACCGTCCTGCGATCAAAGCCGTTGCCGCCAAAGAGATTTTCAAAACAAAAATCTCCGCCGCGCAAGCGAGCTCCAAGGAAGACCAGCTGCAACTGATCAGCGAATGGAAAACCCTCGCTGGTGATCAATTGAACCGCGAAGGTTACTCCCTGGGATCCTCACTCGCGCAAGCGATTGGCTCATCGCAGAACAAAGAGCTCGCCGCTTCGCTGTACGAAGACCTAGCCGCCATGATGAGCATCTCCGATGACGAGGTCCTCAAAAGCCGCGCAGAACGAACCCTCGGTTCGGCTCGACGCATCCGATTGCCCGGCAATTTTATGGATGTCAATGGTCTGACGACGGCTGGCGACAAGTTTGACTGGGAAGCGTATCGTGGCAAAGTTGTACTGGTCGATTTCTGGGCCAGTTGGTGTGGCCCCTGCCGCGCGGAAGTTCCGAACATGAAGCGCAACTTGGCCGGATACCAATCCAAAGGTTTCGAAATCGTCGGAATCAACCTCGATAACACCCTGGCAGCCTGCGAGAAGTACGTTGCTCAACAAGAGCTGACATGGGCAAACATCTTTAGCGATAAAGATGGAGAACGAGGATGGGATGCACCTCTCGTGCAGTACTACGGTGTTTCCGGAATCCCCACCGCGATCTTGGTCGACCAAGAAGGAAAAGTTGTTTCGCTGCGAGCTCGCGGAAAAGAACTGGACCGCTTGCTGAAAGATATGCTCGGCGATCCCGTCGTGGCAGAAGAAGAGGCAGAAGAAGACACAGCAGAAGCCAAATAGCTGCTGCTGCGAAATCGTGTTTGCAAAACGGCAGGCCAGCCGATTCACATCGATCACGCTTACGATGATCATCCTAGCGGTAGTCTTTCTCGCCCCACGCGTGGGGCGAACGGAGGAACCGCTGGTGATACGCTCGGCCGCCGTTCGGCAAACGGTAACGAAGGCACTTCCCTATCTATGGAACAAAGGGGAAGGCTGGATCGAAAAACGTGGCTGCGTGTCGTGCCACCAAGTTCCCACCATGCTCTGGAGTTTATCGGCGGCCCAACTTCACGGGTTTGACGTCGATTCTCAGCGGCTGCGAAAATGGCAGAAATGGTCCGTCACTCCTGAAGCGTTTGTTCGGCCTGACGAACGCCAAGAGTTGGATGTTGACCAGACGCTAGCCAGCAACATCGATACAGTGAACATGCTGCTGGCGGCCCTTGGTAACGCCCAAAGCTCTGAACCAGCGCAGAGCCCCACTGAACCAGCTTGGGCTTCTAGATTCACGTCCGCCTTGATCGAAAATCAGGCAACCGATGGATCTTGGCGTGCCTGTGGTCAGCTACCTGCTCAAAAACGCCCCCAACACGAAACCACACAGGTCACCGTAATGTGGACCCTGCTCGCGTTGACCGGCCATGGCAAGGCACCGCGAGATCGTGAGTCGGCGGTGGCGATGACCCAAAACGATCAACCACTTTCAACCGAGTACGTCGCTGTCCGCTTGCTGCTGTCAGAGTACGTTAAGAAATTAGACCTAGCCACGCTCCGCCGCGATTTGATTGACAGGCAAAATGAAGACGGCGGCTGGGGATGGCTGTCTGCTGAAACAAGCGATGCACTGGCGACCGGGATGGCCCTCTACGCCCTCCGCCACACCTCTCGGCGGGCGGAGATTCAATCGCGGGCAGAGATTGAATCAATCGTCGCGATGGCAGATGAATTCTTGATCCGAACACAGCGAGACGATGGTTCATGGAACGTACCGGGGACCAAGCAAAAAACACGTAATCAGCCGACGCCGACCTCGAATTACTGGGGCACCGGCTGGGCTGTGATCGGATTACTCGAATAGTTCCTCTTGCCAAGTTAGACCATGCTTCGACACTTTCTCACCATCGGATTGTCGGCAACCTTTCTTCCCTTTGCTGCGGCACAATCACCGACGCCCCAATCACAGCAGGAATCGACGAAGTGGGTGCGGCACGTGATCCACGAAGGGATGCAAGCGATGACAGCAGTCGCCGGTGACTTCACTGGCGATGGACTTCCAGATGTGATTTCTGATGTCGGTGACAAGACTCTGCTATTGATTGCCCCGAATTGGCAGGAAGTCGTCCTCGATCAACACAGTGGCTCGAAACGTTACATCCACAGCGAGTGCTTTGATATCGACGGTGACGGTGACCTCGACTACATCGGCGCTCGCTACAACCCAGGTCAAATTGTTTGGCTGGAACAACCGACCAAGGGAGCGACCCAACGGTGGCAAAAGCGTTTGATTGATGACACCGTCCACGGAATCCACGGGTTGATCAAGGGCGACGTCGATGGAGATGGACAATTTGAACTACTGGCCACCAGCGCGCAGCCGAAGCCACCTTACCCTGAATCGCTAGCTTGGTTCCGAGTCCCGCAAAATCCCCATACATCCGCACGCTGGACCCCTCATATTTTTGCTGACCAAGATGCCCCAGGATTGACGCATTACGTTGGTGTCGGCGACGTCAATGGAGACGGACGGCTCGATGCTGCAACCGGCGCGAAGGGGGGCGAACAGGCGACTTCGCAAGGCGCTTGGTTTGCGTGGTGGGAAGCCCCAGCGTCACCCGAAACAGCTTGGACGAAGCACATGATCAGTGATGCCGAACCAGGAGCAACCAACATCCACCCCGCAGACGTCAATGCGGACGGAACCATGGATTTTGTGGCATCGCGGGGCCATGGCAAGGGCGTGGTCTGGTTCGAAGGACCGAACTGGCAACGCCATGACATCGATGCGGAAATCCAGGAACCACACTGTTTAGTGGTTGTCGACATGGACGCCGATGGCGACTTGGACGCGGCCACCTGCGCGTTCGGCAGCAAGCAGGCAGCTTGGTACGAAAACGACGGGAAGGGAAACTTTCGAAAGCAAGTGGTGGGCGAGAACCAGGAGAGCTACGACATCCGAGCGATCGATATGGATCGTGACGGCGACCTCGATTTGCTGGTAGCAGGCCGAGGCAGCAACAACATCGTTTGGTACGAAAACGCAAAGTGAGCGACAAAGAGCAAGGAACGCCCTTGACCACTCACCGGTGGTTCAGCTGCAGATCGGTTAACTCGGCGATGCCCTTCCTGGCCAAGCCGAGCATCTGCGTCAATTGTGCATCATCAAAGGTCGCCTCTTCGCCGGTCCCCTGAATTTCGACAAACCGGCCTTTTCCCGTCATCACGACATTCATGTCGACATCCGCCGCGGCATCAAGCTCGTAATCAAGATCCAGTCGAACATCATCGCCAAGTAGACCAACACTGATCGCGGCAACAGAATCAACCAACGGCCCAGCACCAATGGCAGAATCAGGTGCGACCTGCTTGACAGCCTCAGCCAAAGCGATGAAACCACCGGTGATCGATGCAGTTCGTGTGCCGCCGTCAGCTTGCAAGACATCGCAATCGACCGTAATCATTTGCTCGCCCAATTGCTTCAGATCGACAATCGAACGAAGGGACCGACCAATCAGACGCTGGATTTCGGTTGTACGTCCGTCGATCTTCCCTCCCCGATCCCGTCGCTTCCTGGGACTCGTGCTGCCCGGCAGCATATTGTATTCCGCCGTTACCCAGCCTTTCCCTTTACCCACTAACCACGGTGGCACAGAAGCCTCTACCGACGCGGTGCACAACACAACGGTACGCCCACTCCGGTACAACACACTGGCAGGGTGATTCTCCAAGTATCCACGCTGGATAACAACTTCGCGTAATTGGTCTGCAGATCGCATCGGAGTGGCTCTGTTGAAAAGGGACAGGGGATCAAGCAATGTGGCTGTCAGCCGACAAGCGGTTACTGACGTACGGTATCAAGCTGGCGTGAGAAACGGGACCGCAGTGGAACTGGAGAGATTCGCGTGTGAGCCCGGCAACCCTGCAGCCCGGCAGCCCGGCAACCCTGCAACCCGGCAACCCGGCAAGCATCCCGAACGGGTAAGCACTGCTTTACTGGCAAGCATCGCGAATCGCCATCGTCCGCGTGCTCCTGGATCACTTTGAATCGTTCAAGATTGTGGTCGGCAGCGAGCTGTTATCACAAGGTAACGTTTTGATCGATCCAAGCTTGGTTGAGCAGCCAGACCAGTACCCCTTTTTGAGCATGCATCCGATTGCCCGCCTGCTGGATCACGTCACTTTGATCACTGTCCATTACCTCGTCGGTAATCTCTTCACCACGAATCGCTGGCAAGCAATGCAGTACTCGGGTGTGACTGGGCGCGGCTGCCATCAAGTCACCATTGACTTGATATGCGGCAAAGGCCTGGCGACGTTCGGCCGCTTCAGCCTCCTGCCCCATGCTTGCCCACACATCGGTATAAATGGCATCCGCATCAGCCACGGCAACGTTCGCATCAACTTGCCGATCAATTTTTGCGTTGGGATATTCTTTGACGATTTGATTTATCCAATCGTCGTTCATTTCGTACCCATCCGGACACGCAAGTGTAAAACGCATGTCCAGCATCGCGCTGATCAACGCAAGCGAATTGGCGACGTTATTCCCGTCACCAACGAAAACGAGATGCTTCCCAGCACAGTCTCCAAGCATTTCCTGAACTGTCATCGCATCGGCGATTGCCTGACACGGGTGACAGACATCGGTCAGGCCGTTGATCACCGGCAGGGCATCGAAACTTGCTAACTGCTCGACTCGATCATGCGATTTGGCTCGACAAACAACACAGTCGACGAATTGCCCCAAGACTTGGGTGAAATCGGACGGCGACTCGCGTTTTCCCCAACCAACGTCTTCACCCAAGAACAAACTCGTCCCTCCCAACTGAGCGATGCCCGTTTCGAAACTGACTCGCGTCCGCAAACTTGGCTTTTCAAATAACATTGCCAAAACGCGACGTTCCAACAGAGCAGGGCGGTCCCCCTTCTTTAGTCGTTGCTTCAAGACTAAAGCGGTAGCGAGGATCCTGCGCACATCCGTGGGTGAAATATCAAACAGAGTGACTAAATGTTGCATAGTGTTTCTCAACAAGATCAGACTCTCGGACTTAAACGCTCAGATCGGCGGTAGAAAGCTGGATAGACGCCATGGTCGCTTCGATCAATTCAACCACTAGACGACGATCCTGTTCAGTCACCGACAGCGGCAGCTGAATTCGAACTGCCGTCTCACCGGCAACATCAAGACGCAGCTGTCGCTGCTTTGCAGCACGGACCAACAATTCAGATTCAAGATCCGTTTCCAGGCCGATCGATAAACCGAGCATCTGAATATCTCGGACAAATTCGAATCGACTTACACATCCGGCTAATTCAACGGCAAAAGCATCCGCCGTAGAAGCAACCGCATCGAGAAGACCACGCTGCTGAATCGCCGACAGCGTGGCTGACAGAACGGTCGCGAGCATGGGATAACGGCCAGCGACCGCTTGCTGCCCATCAATCCCCCGCTCTGAAGCACCAGTGACCCGCTCTGAAGCGAGCGTGATGCCTCCCGGCAATCCGCCGAACAAACCTGCTGAAAAGACTGCCAAGTCAGGCCGGACCTGAGCAATCGATGAAACCGCCATCGGGTGCCCAGTGGAGCCGAACACGACCTGCGTCTCATCGACCGCCAGCAATACACCTCGCTCATCACACAATCGCCTGACGCCCTGCAAGTAAGCCGCGTCGAGCACCTCACCCCCACAGTTCCAGAGAATCGGTGAGATCAAAACGCACGCCGTCTGGTCATCGACAGCGACATCAAGTGCATCGAGGTCACCTGCTGGAACATGCGAGAATCCAGCGACCAGGGGCCCCAAGTCCTCTTGCAACTCCGGGCGTCCGCTGGCGGTTCGACACAGCATTGTTCGGCCATGATCACTGCCGACCAAAGCTACAGTTCGAAACGCACGCTGGGGACGGTAGCGCCGCGCCATCATCACCGCCGCTTCTACTGCCTGATCAGCAGAGGGCGAAAGCAACACAGAATGCGTCAGATCACTCGCAGAGGACCCAAAGGTCTCCGCGATTAACTCGATAACGTCTGTTGCTGCTTCATTCGAATCGACATCACCGAACGCCGAGGCATCTCCTTGGTACCTACCAGCCGCAGATTGAATCGCATCAGTTACCTCGGGACAATCAAAGCCCAGCACGCTCGCCCGACCAGCCAGCCCATCAACCATGCCGATGCCAGCTGCATCCTGACGCACCAAACCACCAGCAAGTTCCCGCACTGGCCAGGCAGTTTCAGCGATTGAATATTGCTCCACAAGGTCAGCGCCGTTCATATCGGTTGGAGCAGACGAATCGCCGACTGCACCCGATTCAGCCGCCGGTTGCGTTGAATCAACCTGGAGTTCCGCGACACTCACATCATCATCCTCTAATTCTTCTTCATCATCTTCTAGCTCTTCTTCACCATCCTCTAGCTCTTCTTCACCATCCTCTAGCTCTTCTTCACCATCCTCTAGCTCTTCTTCATCATCCTCTAGCTCTTCTTCATCATCCTCTAGCTCTTCTTCATCATCCTCTAGCTCTTCTTCATCATCCTCTAGCTCTTCTTC
>JAQWPZ010000330.1 GCA_029245125.1 Rubripirellula sp. | reverse complement strand
ACAAGCGATTGTTAGAATATCGCATCCTTGGGCCTCCTTGCCGTTGATGAACTTTCGCAAATCCATCTACGCAAGCGAGGCCCTCTTTGTATATGTCGTTTCAAGCAAACGATTTACAAAAATCTACGTGCCATTCGTTGGACCAACCGCCAGCACGAAGCGATTATGCTGCGACGCGGCGGTGACACCCACCGAAGCGTCGGGCTGGTACCCCAGTCGCAGAAGGGTCCCCAATCCGCGCAGCCACGGAATCATCGTCAGGGCGGCCGAAAACGCGAGAATTCAGCATGACTCCAGCGTTGGACACCAGCCACAAGAAGTTCTACTGGTGTCCTCGATCCTCCACTCTTGAAAAGCCCGCAGAACCAAGTGTTTTGCGGGCTTCATTCGTTTCTGTGGGAATGTCGCTGCCACCTTTGGCTTGGCCAGAAAGTGGCCCTGCTTGACCACTCTTGCCAGCATCTGGTGCACCCGTTCGCCTCTCATGCATAGACCATGCAAGATGAAGAGTGGATACGTTGAGAACGACGTGTTGGAGAAAGAAAATGAACTGCAGCGTTGGGCCGGTCGATCTGGCTCGCAGTGACTTGGTCAACACCACTGGCGATGACCGACCAACGCGAAAACCCGCCGCAGCCCCAGCTCAACGAGGCCGGACCGACGAGCAGTTCCGGCAAAAGTAGGCCGGCAATAGTAGGCCGGACCCAGGAGCGGAGCGACGCAGTTCCGGCAATAGAAACGAGACCAATACCGCAACGACAATACCGCAACGACCGGCGGCTAGCGCCGATCCGCCCAGTCGTTGTCGCGTTGGGTGGGTCAAGCTGGCTCGAAGCAATACGGTCAACAACGCGATCATGCCAACCAATGCGAATTCGGTCAACGCAGGCAACATCGCCGGTGATGCCCCATCGACGCACGACCAAATGTCTCCAGTCGATCCAAACCGTTCGCGCCACCAGGTGCCCAAACGCATCCTCTATCCCCGATCGCCCCTTGTATTCTTGCGAGTGAATTGGCTCGCCATAACACCACCATGGGGAGCATTTTTCGCTAGCCCGGGAAAGTCTTGCCCCTTTTGCTTGCTCCCTTCGCCAGTGATCACGTACCTCGATGCGTTAACCACCGCTATCTGTTGGGAATAAGTATGCCCCAAAGAAAAATGCACCAAATAGCGGATCCTTGTTGCTGTGTTTCTGCTGCTAGTGTTCGTCAGCTGTATCCATCAACCGACGAAAATTCCAGAAAGCTTTGCAACACATTTCGATTAACCGTCGTGAGATTGCAGTGGTGCTTCAACGCAATCTTGATTAGTGACACTTCCTCGTAAAAAAAAAGAACTTCATGAATCCTGAAACGCTGAAGATCATCAAAATTGTTGGCGGCATAATCGTCGCTTTGTTCTGCATTCGACTTGTTGTCGGGGTGGTCATGTATCAAGACGTAAAGAAACAACAGAATGAGCTCATGCAGGACTTTCGCGATCAAAGCTTCGGTGGCAATACCCCATTCCAAGGGATGCGCAACAGAATGCCGTAATGTTTCTGAGTCTATGCTGGCGAACATCTGAATGTCGATCTGACATTCAGATTGCTTCGGTCCACCGCCGGCAAATTAGACGGAACGGTGAACACACAAAGACGACATGGAAGCAATACCGTCGGCATCAAAGTGTGGATGCCAGCTTCCTTGTCAGTTGCAATGTTTTCACACGACCGTTTCACGTTCCGCCAGTATGTTATTCGGTCCTAAATCATTCGGACTCTGGATACCAGTTGGCGAGATCGAAGAACGTGTTCCTGCGTTCCTTGTTTGGCTTTCGCCCACATCGCTTTCCTCAACGAACAGCATGACTATTTCTGTGCATTCAATCCGATCAGCTCCTGCATCGTTTCTGCAAAAGCCTTCCCGACCAAAATAAAGAAGCGACCTTCGCCGCTATAGTGAAAACCTTTGTTCGAGGTGGCACGGTTGAGCATCGCTCGTTCGTCTGTGCGAATTGGATCCGTCTTGAAGTCACGATCATACTCCGGCAGCCAGCCGCCGGCGGTAAGCGCAACGACCCTTGCGTCCAGCAGCGTCGCCGTCTCGATGGCCTTCGCATTGCCTTGCAACTCAGGCACCGTGTTGATGAATCGCTGCCCTTCTCGCACATCTTTTTGCTTCGGGTTGTGCTCATTGTGTGGGCCGTTGACACCCAACACGCCGACGACAACCGGCATTTTTGGTGCATCGAACTCAGCACGCACATCATGAATCAAATGAACAAGATTGGCCCCGTACTGTTTGCGCCCAGTTTCATCAAACAGATCATTGAAACCCTGAAACCAAACAAAGCCAGCGATTTCATATCCAGCTTTCTCATCGTAGTCGGGAAAGTCCGTCTTGAGATTTTCGAGCGTGTTTTGAACAAACCGCACCATTTTACGATACTGCAGTCCAACTACCGGCTCGACCTTTCCGTCATTCCATTGGTCAGCCGTCTCTTGGGTCAACATCTGGTTGTCCAATTTTTCTTTGCCTGTCTTCCCCGCGCTCGGAGGTCTGAAGTTGACATAGAGGCTCTGGCCACCGGGGGCATACTTGATTAGCAACACTTGCTCATCGAATGCTTCGCCCAGGTAGTAACCAAATGAATACTCCGGTCCGATGTTACTGCCCAGCTTGCTGTAGTCTCTACGTCCGCCGAAGCCTGGCTGGAGATTGCCATTTACATTGTTGGCGACCCAAACATCATCTCGCGTCATCAAGGTCTTTCCATCCGGCTTGAAAATCTTCAGTAGAGCCGCACGGCTCGGATCCTTATCCTCGCCAAGAAAGTCAATCGTCCGAATGTGTGCCTGCCCATCCATGTTCGACTGACCGGCCAAAATAAAGACCTTGAGAGGCTTGGCCTCGGCAACGGAAACCAAGAATGCCGCTAGAACGAAAACGCAAAGGAGTGTGAACCTCAGATTCATGACAGTTTATTCCTCGACACGTCAGGTGGTGCGTTGCGATCGGGTGCAGAGCAGTGTTCAAAACCAATCGTAGCAGTGTACCGATTCGCCCGATTGACCAAGATGACGAAGTTTCCTGAACACCGAAATCATTTTTGATTCTGGCGTGTTCGATGTGACAGAATTTGAAGCACCGCAACAGCGACCGACTAAACGCCCCCCCCAAGTTTCGGCGGGAGAGGAACGACGAGAGCAGGGAAGGGCGTAGATTGCCGATCGAATTCCCAGTGCGAAACCGCGATCCGCTGAATAAGAACCGCTGAATCCCTGCTTTCTCAAACGGGAAACGCTGCTTTCTCAAACGGGAAACGCTGCTTCCGCAAACGGGAAACGCCACCTAAAGATGCGATACGATGAAGCCAGCAATACTGAAGCGAAAGATCGCGTTGTTGTGCTCTTCAAATCAATGGAGGAACCAACTTTGATCACTGCTTCGAACTATGAGATGACCTCACGCACGACGCGACCGTGCACATCGGTCAAGCGAAAGTCGCGACCGGCATGACGGTACGTCAGTCGTTCATGGTTGATCCCTAACAAGTGCAGCATGGTGGCGTGCAGATCGTGCGTGTGGACGGCATCTTCCGTTGTCCGAATCCCATACTCATCCGACTGACCGTGCACGATGCCACCCTTCACACCTCCCCCAGCCATCCATGACGAGAAACAGAGGTTGTGATGTTCCCGGCCAGCGTGGTCGGCTTTTTGGTTGAAGGGAGTCCGACCAAATTCCGTTGTCCAAACAACGAGCGTTCTCTCCAGCATGCCACGTTGTTTCAGATCAGTCAGCAGGCCCGCAATTGGCTTATCAATCGCTTTGGCAAGCCGCTCGTGATCGGCCATGTTTCCGTGCGAGTCCCAATTTGCGCTCGACCCGACATCGATTAATTCCAGAAACCGCACTCCTCGTTCGGCAAGCCTTCGAGCCACAAGACATTGCCATCCAAAACCGGTCGTTGCACCACGTTCGATCCCATAAAGCTTCAATGTCTCCTCTGTTTCACCAGCAAGATCGAATGCCTCGGGTGCCTCACGCTGCATACCGAAAGCAGTCTCGAACGAGCGAATGCGAGCATCAAGAGCGTGATCGGCCGCCCGCTGCTCAAGGTGCGATTGATTCAACCGTCCGAGCAGCGCAAGCTCCATTTGCTGCATTTCGCCATCAGAAACCAACGGCTGAACGTACGGCAGCGGTTGGTTCCCCGGCATAACGTGCGTTCCCTGATGACACGCAGGCAGAAAATCACTGCCCCAAGTTTGCGCACCAGCGTACGGTGCAGCAGGAGCCAGAACCATGAACGACGGCAAGTTCTGATTGACGGTCCCCAAACCGTAGCTCACCCAAGAGCCCGCACTGGGCCGGGCAAATTGTGCCGATCCCGTATGAGCCGCTAGAGTCGCTTTGTCATGTCCATCACTCTCGCAGTGCATCGCATTCAACACACAAACATCATCCATAACGGAACCGAGATTCGGAAACAGATCACTCACCCAAGTTCCACTCTGTCCGTATTGCTGGAATGCCCATCGCGGCTTGATCAAAAAACGCTTGAACTCGCCCGCTTTGTTGAGCCATCGCGACGCCATGATAGACTTGCCGTGATCGGTGTTCAGTTGTGGCCGATGATTGAAGGTATCAACATGCGAAGCCCCACCCGTCGAATAGAGAAAGATCACTCGATCGGCTTTTGCGGCATGATGACCGTTTCGTGCCGCCAATGGATTGGCAGAACCGGCCCCCAGTTCATCGCACATGCCATCGCACATGCCAGCCATTGCGAGAGCCCCGAAACCGCCAGAGGCACGACTCAAGAATTCACGACGCGATGTGGAGAACATGTTCATGGATCTAAGCTTCCGTTTTTTCGAAACCGGCTACCCGTCACGTGAGTGGAAAAAATGAATTGCGGTTATCGTCGGCTGTCGACGCATCAGGCAATTGATGGCTTTACCATGCCACTAATCAACAAACAGAAATGCATTGCTTGTAACAAGGACTCGCGCGAACGCCGACCAGGCTGCCTTATCTTTGTAACTGATGTCCTTCTGACTAGCATCCTTCTCACCGATGGTTTTCTGGCTATCGATCTTTCCTCGATATGCTGACACGAAAGCAACCGCGTCCTGGACGATTGCTTCCGCTGGGATTCGGCCTTGCACCGTTTCGAATGCCCATAACACTTTCGCACGATCATCACCCGGCACGGCCAGAATTCGGTCAGCAAAACCGCTCGCCTGCTCGTGCACAAAGGGCGAATTCATCAAAAACAGAGCCTGCGTGGGAGTCGTCGTCGGCTGACGCGACGCGACGCTCTGATTCGGATCAGCCGCATCAAACAGCGCCAAGTACGGGTGCCTTCGATTCCGCTGTACCATCAAGTAAACGCTGCGGTGGTTCGATTCGTAGACGGCATGGAAAGGATTATGAATGGTGAAACCCCATGTATTCACATCAGGAAATGGATGCGACTGAGGAACATCCCGATCAAGCCGACCACTGAACGCGAGCATTGCATCTCGGATTGATTCAGCATCCAGCGTCCGTCGCGAGTATCGCCAATGCCAGCGATTCGTCGGATCGGCTGCCAAATTTGAATCATCGTCGACACTGGCCAATTGGTAAGTCCGCGACTGCATGATTCGTCGCTGCAAGAACTTGATCGACCAACCTGAATCAATGAACTCCGATGCCAACCAATCGAGAAGCTGCGGATGACTTGGCCGTGTTCCCCGCGAACCAAAATCACTGGGTGTATCGACTAGGCCTCTGCCGAAATGCCACTGCCAGACTCGATTCACAAAGACTCGGGCGGTTAGTGGATTTGATGGTCGTGTGATCCACTCGGCCAACTCAAGTCGTCCACTGCCCGCTGAATCGGGTAATACTGGATCGCCTCCCAATACTTCAAGGAACCGCCGAGGCACCTCATCAGTCGTCCGATGTGGTTCTCCTCGAAGCTGTATGCGAGCGTTCACAGGTTCGGCTTCGCTGACTCCGTAAGCAACTTCATAGGCAGGTTCGACAGCTTGACTCTGACGCCGCTTGTCAAGTGCAGCGATCTCTTTCGCCAACACGGCAAGCTGTTTGCTGTCATCGCCGGTTGTCTTTCGAGGCGAGACAGATTTACTGCCTGGAGCAGGAACCGATTGCTGCTGGAGTCCAATATTATCTAAGTCTCGTGAACATGCAGGCCCGGTGACGTGCCCGAATCCATCACAGATAAAACAGTCGGCGATTCCATCCCAGTTCGGACCAACGGACATATCCGAGAATTGCGTCAAGTCGCCGGGCGTTCCCACAATACCAGAGAATGTTTTTGTCGCTGGATCAATCGTGATTCGTAAGGTGTACCAAGCTCCGGGAGTGATCTTTCGGATTGCCTTCCACTTGCCGCCGTCTGAAATCGCAAATTCAGTAGCGGTCGCGCTGCACTGAATTGCCAATGACTGAACGACACCTCGGCCGAGATAAAATCGAAACGCACCTTCTTCGCTTGACGTTACCGATCGGAAATCGACCGTGAAGTGCATCAATTGCCCCGGGGTCGCTCGCAGGCCTTCTTTGAATACATATCGCAAGCCATCGGTCGGTTGGCCGCTGCCGATGCGAACCCCAAGCTCACCTTTTGGGTGAACATGCTCGAATGGACTTTGCGCCTCTGGCACAATCTCAATCGGCCCGGAACAGACCCAGGGCTCGCCGGGACGTTCACCCGGTTTCTGTATTTCGAAATCCAGATCCTTGCCACCAGCTCTCCAGCTTGAGTCAAACTCCTTTCGCCGCTGTTTGAGTTCGGTCAGCTTCGCGTCTAGCAACGCGAGGTCATCGGCCTTGACCTTCTCGAGTTCAGAAACCAGTGCGGGAGGAACGAGCGGCGGAAAATGGGCAGGTCGCTTCTGCTCTTCGCCACCGGGAAATGCCCATCGTGTGCTTTGCAGAATACCGTACAGCGAATAGTAATCAGCCGCGGAGATCGGATCGTACTTATGATCATGGCAGCGTGCGCACCCAAGCGAGAGCCCCTGGAGCGATCGTCCAACAGAATCGATAACATCAGCAAAATCCAGATACTGATAGGCAGGCGAAGCCTTGTAGCCGTAGCGTTTTCCAATCGCGAGAAATCCTGTCGCCGTTACCTGACTGGCGTATCGCTCAGGATCGTCGATCGAATCGCGATCCGCCAGAATGTCTCCGGCGATTTGTTCACGCACAAACTGATCAAAAGGCAGATCGCGGTTGAAAGCCTCGATCACCCAGTTGCGATATTTGTACGCTTCCCGCACTGGATAATCGGCACCATCGCCGGCCGTGTCCGCATATCTCGCGACGTCTAGCCAATGCCGCCCCCAGCGTTCGCCGTAGGCTTTGGAATCAAGCAGGCGATCGACGAGTGACTCGAATGCGTTTGTCGACTCATCCTGCAAGAAAGCTTCAATCTCACTCGTCGTTGGTGGAAGCCCAGTCAGATCGAATGTCGCGCGGCGGATCAACGTGCGGCGGTCCGCATCGTTCACCGGCGATAAGCCGTGTTCCTTCAACTGCTCCATTACAAATGAATCGATCGGATTCCGAGCCCAAGGTTCGCCCGCTTCACGCGGCACCGCTGGTGTTTTCAATGGCTGAAATGACCAAAACGCGTGAGCATCCTCGACGCCCATTCGGACCGTGTTCGGCGTCGCTATTTCGCGCCGAGGATCGATCGCACCGCGTTGCACCCAGGTTTCAAGATCTGCAATCTCGTTGGCAGCCAGTTTCTTCTCAGGTGGCATTTGCAAATCGGGATCGGCATATTGAATTGCTTGAATCAATAAGCTCTTGCCAGGAGAACCGGCCATGACAGCCGCGCCGCGGTCACCACCCTGCATCCAGCCATCGCGCGAGTCAAGCCGCAGTCCGCCTTCCTCCTTCTTATCGCCGTGACATGCGACACAATGCTTGACCAATACAGGCCGTATTCGTGCCTCAAAGAAGTCCTCGTCGCTCTCCGCATGGCAAGTTGCGTCAATTTGCATCGAGCACACCGTTACGCCTACACCTACGATGAAAAAGCGGCAAATCGAAACGGCAAGTTGAGTCACGCTGAGACAGTCGCTCATGATGCCAACACCTCTTTGATGACGTTGCCATGCACGTCTGTCAGGCGTCGTTCGAAGCCGTTGTGGTAGTAGGTCAGGCGTTCATGATTCAAGCCCAGAAGGTGCAGAATGGTTGCATGAAAGTCATAGACCGTCGTCACGTTCTCAACAGCCTTGTAGCCGAATTCATCCGTCGCACCGTACGTGAATGGTGCCTTCACACCGGCACCCATCATCCAAGCGGTGAACCCGGACGGGTTGTGATCTCGACCACTCGCCCCCTTTTGGAACGTCGGCATACGCCCGAATTCGGTCATCCAGACAACCAAAGTGTTCTTCAACAGCCCACGGCGTTTCATGTCCCTCAACATCGCTGCACATGGTTGGTCAAGGACCGGACCATGTTTGCTGTACTGCTGTTCAATCTGTTTGTGCCCATCCCAATTACTGACACCTTCGCCCCCGGTTTGATAAGCGCCATTGAACAGTTGCACAAACCGAACACCCTTCTCGAGCAGGCGTCGGGCCAAAATACAGTTACGGGCAAATTGTGCCTTCAAGGGATTTTCTGAATCGTCAGCACCGTATTCGCTGAGCGTACTTTTCGATTCACTCGACAGGTCAGTCACATCGGGGACGCTCAGCTGCATTTTCGCCGCCAATTCATAGCTCGATATTCTCGCCGCCAACTCGGTATCGCCGGGAAATCGTTCCAGATGCTCTTGGTTCAGCCGATTCAAGAAACTTCGTGTGGCCTTGTCCGTTTTGGAACTTACACCATCCGGAATGCTGAGATTGCCCAAAGGTTTCGTGGCATTGAATTCAGTCCCCTGAAACGCGGCCGGTAAAAAACCGGGCCCCCAATTATTGACACTGGACTGCGGGGTACCGCGCGGATCCGAAATAGCGACATAGGCCGGCAGATTTTCGTTCTCTGTTCCAAGGGCCCAAGTCATCCACGCTCCCATACTGGGGAACCCATCCAGCGTATAGCCGGTCGACATGAAGTTCTCACCAGGGCCATGGGTGTTTGTCTTTCCCGTCAACGAATGCAGGAAACACATATCATCGGCAAGTTCCCCCAGTTGCGGAACCAATTCGGAGATCATCTTGCCCGACTCGCCTCGCGGTTTGAATTCCCAAGGGCTCTTGGTGAGCATGCCCTGCTGTCCCTGAAATGTGAGCAGATCTTCTGCGCCGGGCATTGGCTTACCGTGCTGCTTGATCAATGCAGGCTTGTAGTCGAATGTGTCAATCTGGCTGCAAGCACCAGCACAGAAAATCACCAAGACATTTTTGGCCGCTGGCTCGTGGTGAGCCTCGCGTGCGGCAAACGGCCGACTGGGATTGATCAGAGGACGGTTCGGATTGGTTTTGTCTGCCAGCAGCTGCTGTTCTTGCAGCAAGCTCGCGAGCGCAATGCCACCAAGCCCCGCCGAAGCGTTTGACAAAAACTGTCGTCGGTTGAAGAATGAATTCATAGGACTGCCGATCGAATTACGAAGGGTCGATTGAGTGGTTGCTGGTTAAGTCGTCTTGCACCGGCGAGTCATCGAGAGCCGCCGCGAAAGGTAAGTCCAGGTCCTTCCGGAAACCCTCATTCGCCTAGGTTCTGATTTCTGCATCGTTAAGGGATGAACACAAATTCGTTTGTATTGAGTAATGCGCGGGTAAACTGGCGAAGCCCCTCTTGTTCGATGAACTTTTGGCTATCGGTCGATTCAGCCTCGGTCGGTCCGCGTTGGAAACAAAGCTGCCAGGCACGCTGTACCTGCTCGGCGACGGTTGTCTTTTCATTCTCCAGACGTGCCGCCAACAAATCTGCTTGTTGCATGACGAAGTGACTATTCAGCAGGTTCAGAGCCTGCAATGGAGTCGTGGATCGACTTCGTTTCGATACGACCATACTAGAATCTGGACAGTCAAACGCGCCGAAGACATGTTCACGCTCCTGGCGTACTTTGGTCATGTAGATCATGCGACGCCAATCATCCGGCCCATAAGAGGTTTTGGCGTGATAATGCCGAACGTTTTCCATTTCGACCTCGAAAGGACTAAACCCCGGACCACCAATCCAGTCAAGATTGAGGGCATCGGTCACCGCGAGAATTGAATCGCGTATCGCTTCCGCTTCCAACCGTCGAGGCGGAAAACGCCACAATAAACGCGAACCCGCATCGATTCGCTGTGCATTCTGATCAGGGAGATTGTTTTGTTGCCACGTCGCCGAGTTCAAAACCAGACGGTGAATATGCTTCAATGACCAACCATGGTCCATGAGTTCGGCTGCCAGATAATCGAGTAACTCGGGGTGACTGGGCGAAGCACCATTGCGACCAAAATCGCTAGGGGTATCCACGATACCTGTACCAAAATGAAACTGCCAAATCCGATTGACGATCACTCGAGCTGTCAACGGATTCTTCTGATCCACAATCCAATCGGCGAGCGCCTTTCGCCGCATTTGTTCCGGGGCATCGACCGGCAGATCTAGCGATGCAAACGCTTCGATGGCATTCGGACCAACCTGTTCGCGTTTGGCATCGGCCTCCCCTCGGTACAAACGATGAGTTGGACCGGGCTGAATGAATTTCCCGGCATAGACAGTCGTTGCTTTTTCCAGATCGGCCTTCTGCTTTTGAAATCGTTTCAGTTCATCCAACCAGCGTTGCCCCGCCGCAGCTTCGGCATCTGAAAAACGCGTGAACTGGTACACCTCGGCGGGCGTGCCGCCCAACGGCTTGCGATCCCCCGAAGAAGCCAAGCATTCCCAATCATCGGGCTCGGTTGCTGCATCGATGTGATAGCGAATCGGCAAACGATCATTGATTTTTCCGGTGCGGTCACGGCCCCAAACAATATGGTCGATCAGGACAGGTTCTGCGAATTCGATCTGCACCCAACCGCCATCTTTGGAATCAACAATCCAGCTCCGGTCATTGCCGTGCTGCCCATCGTTAATGTGCTGTAGCTTGTGCTTTGGATGAACGAAGTCGCCTGAGGATGTCGCCTTCGCACCGTTGCTGGCCAGCGCGACGTTGCGATCGCCAGCGTAAATCTCCAGCTCGTCAATACAGCCTTCTGCACCCGAGCTTTCTTCAATATTGAAGCGAACGAACCGCGCCGAACGTGGCGGAAACCGTTCTTCATTTCGTTTCGCGTTGACAGCAGGTCGCTTTGCCGGCTCGGCAATGTCGAATTCGCCGGAGGCAGCGGCGGTGTCCAAATCACTCGGTTGATCCAATGGCTGCAGCACGACCACGTCAGCGGTAACGGCTGTTCCGTGACTGCCACCGATCAGCACGATGGAATCCGCTGGCGTAAGTTCATGAACCCCCGCGTTGTAGAAACCGCTCCAGTGAAGCAAGCCATCGTTCTCTGACCGATCGGCTCGCAACTGCTGATCTACCACAGCAATCGTTTCATCTTCCGCAGCTGACCGGATGACATAACGCGCGTTGGTGCTGTGCGATTCGACGCCGCTGCCCCAACTAAGCCAGACGCGATAGGTTCCTTTCGATCTTGGATGATAGCTGACAACGTCTTTGCCAGGCTGGTTCTCCCACCACGTGTACTCGGCACCACCAAAATCGGTCTCTGCTTGGCCTTCTTTAGCAGCGGTTCCGCTGAATGGGTAGGAATGCGTTGCTTCCGATTCGTCCAGAACAATGGAAGCTTGCACTTGCTTGGGGATAAACTTTTGGAGACTAGCGGTCCGTTCTTCGATTTGCTCGGCGAGCTTCGTAATCTGTGCCGTCGTTTCCTTTGAAAATGGCAGCGGGCGATCGCCATGCTGAACCCCGGCGAATACAGCCTGCATCGCGTAATAGTCCCGCTGACTGATCGGATCGAACTTGTGACTGTGACATCTCGCGCAGCCCGTGGTCAGCCCTAGGAACGCGGTCCCCGTAGTATTGATCATGTCATCCAGTTCATTCATCCGCTGCTGCAACTGTGACAATGGATCCTGACCTTTGACCAGATCATATGGCCCGGCGACCAGAAACCCTGTACCGACGGCGGCGCCGAGTGCGTCACCGACAATCTGCTCCTGCACAAACTGGTCGTACGGTTTATCGGCGTTCAACGAACGAATCACCCAGTCGCGATACTGCCAGGCATTGGGGCGTTCTCGGTTCGTTTCAAATCCATGTGTCTCACCAAATCGAACCAGGTCCAACCAATAGCTTGCCCATCGTTCGCCGTAGTGCGGACTAGCAAGCACGTCGTTCACTAATTCACTCCACGCCGACTCGCGATCATCAGTCAGAAATTGATCAACCTGCTGCGGAGTCGGTGGCAAGCCAAGCATCACCAAGTAAAGTCGTCGTATCAAGACGCGACGGTCGGCAGTGGGTGACAGCTGAAGGCCTTGCTCGACTAATTTGCCGCGAATGAAGTCATCCGGACCAGCCGCATCTGTATGCTCAAGCGGTTGAAACGCCCAGTGCGAAAGATCGGCCTCGGCTGTTGCCGGGCCGTAACTCGCCGGAGTCTTCGCACCCGAGGCAATCCACTTTTCGACAATACCAATCTGGTCTTCAGAGAGTGACTCATCGGGTGGCATTTCTTTGCCCGGCTCCTCGTGCCGAATCAGTTTCGCCAAATAACTTGAATTCGGGTTCCCCGGAACAATCGCCGGTTCGCCGGAGTCGCCACCGGCAAGCATGCTGGCCAACCGATCAACGCGAAATCGACTTTCCTGCTCGTCCGGCCCATGACAATCAAAACAGTGTTGCTTCAGAATCGGCTCGATCTCTGTTTCAAACAGTATTGCAGCACCGCTAGCTTCAGCGTTACCAGCTTGTGCATCCACAACTGGACCCTCCCCAACTGGACCCTCCACAACTGGGCCCTCCACAACTGGGCCCTCCACAGCTACTTGGGCGTCCACCACAGGTAAGCAGCCTGCGGCCATGGCAAACCACCACGTCAAAACATAACAACGTTTTCTTAAGAATCGTTTCATAGCTCGCTTTCTCACCTATTTTGCTACGGCTGCTAGCGTTGATTGCGAAGACTCCAGAAAGGTCTCCGCTAGGTCAGCTTCAATTTCCTTTTTCGCAAACAGATCGTGCTGCAACGCGACGGCTGCCTTCGCAATGTGGTCTGCCATTGCATCCGACGCTCGCTCCGCATCTCCCGCCACGAGTGCCTGCACGACCCTCAGGTGTTCTGAGTTCTCTTCCATCTGCGAGTAATTTGCTCTTGCCGTTCGGCGTCGATGTCGTGCGTCGCGCAAAATGCGATACAACACGCTGTATCGACTGATCTCGTGGGCGAGTCGCTCGTTCCCACATCGCTCGGCGATCAATTCGTGAAGCGTTGAATCCAGCCGTTTTGTATCCGCCGACCACTGTCGACTACGCGGTGCATCAATCAGCTTTTGCAATTCGTCTTCCAGGGCTGCCAGTTCGAATGGTGCGATTCTGCCGCAGGCGTTTCGGGTCGCTTCGCATTCAAGCACCTGACGAAGATGGCAGATGTCGAGCACCTGCCGAGGCCCAAACGGCCGAACAACCGCCCCACAGTTTGGTTTCAATTCGACCAACCCAAGCCCCGACAATTCGACCAGAGCCTCGCGAATCGGAGTCACGCTGACACCGTATCGCTGTGCAAGAAACTCCACACGCAATCGTTGGCCGGCCTGAAACTCACCCTTAAACAGGTCACCAACCACTTCCGCAACAACATTGTGACGCTTTTTACCGTGATTCATGCATCCCTCAATCAACAATCCAAAATACACAACCTTTCCAAATTATATACAAACCTGAACCGCTGCGAGATGATCCAAGCCACAAGAAGGAATCAGAGGCGAATCGCACCGCGATCACCGATCTGCCGAGGCGAAAAGCCCTTTTAAGACTGCTCGAGGCCAGCCGGGTGCCCAACTCGATGGTGATTCACAGGTGGCTTCATGGCAAAACCTGGCACCGTAGCAAGGGAAGAAATTACCCACAGCCAATTCCAATTCGGCTGCCTGGCACATCGATGATGAATCACAGCCACTATGGTCGGCAGATAGTTTCGCAAACCATCCGACGGTCACATTCGGTGGATATCGCGGCAAACAGTTTCTCGCGACGACACCCAATCAAACTAGCAATGAAGTCACCATTTTGTTGGTTTGCAGTTCTGGGCAGGTCGAAGGCGTGGGCTACGGCCATCTCGCCACTCTGGAAAGTCGCACCAGGCTGATCGTGGAACGAAAGTTCTCCGACAAATTCGGGACCTATTCGTAGTCATGGGATCAGAATGCGAATCCTCACTTTCGCAAAGAGGTTGTCGAAGCAAACGTCACGACACCACTGACGACACCATCCGTTTGCGCGATTCGCTACAGCCAGATGTCCAGCACCCACGAACTG
>JAQWPZ010000326.1 GCA_029245125.1 Rubripirellula sp. | reverse complement strand
CCGATCTTTGCACCTGGGCACCCGATCTTTGCACCTGGGCACCCGATCTTTGCACCTGGGCACCCGATCTGGGCGCGTGGGTACCCGATCTGGGCGCGTGGGTACCCGATCTGGGCGCGTGGGTACCCGATCTGGGCGCGTGGGTACCCGATCTGGGCGCGGGAGATTCCACCCCGCATCAGGTGAGTTGCGGGCGGGATTGATTCAGCCTTCTCGACGGAATCCTGTATTCAGTGATCAGTCTTGGTTGATCACGTCGATCAGCATTCGCAGGCGTCCTAGGGCGTGTCGGTCAAAGTGGAAAACCAATCGGGGCAAGTCTGCCAAAGCGGGCTCACCGGTCTCCTCGGGAAGTGCCTCGCATTGTGTGAAAGATCCGTCCACCAGGATGTCCGAGAAATTTTCCTTGATCTCCTCGAGTTTTTCATCGGAGAGTACTTTCTTGAGCCGGAGCACAAGTCGATTTTGAACATACCGGAGACTGTGGTAGACGGAGTAAAACCGAAGGATCTCCTCAATCGCTTCATCAACGGAGTTGGTGATTTTGTAGAGGGAAACATCTTCCGGGCTGATCATGCCGTTGCGAAGCAACTGCTTTTCGATGAACACTCCCAGATCGCGCCAGTAAGATCCACCAGGATGATCGAGTAGTACTAGTGGAATGAGGGTTTGCTTACCTGTCTGCATCAAGGTGAGAGTTTCGAGTGCCTCATCAAGGGTGCCAAAACCTCCGGGCAGGCAACAGACCGCGCTGCATTCTTTGACGAACATCAACTTGCGAGTAAAGAAATACTTCATGGTGACCAGTTTGGAATCACCCTCGATGAACTCATTAGCACCTTGCTCAAAGGGCAGCATGATGTTCAGGCCCATGGAAGCATCTCGGCCAGCTCCTCGATGCCCAGCTTCCATGATGCCCCCGCCGGCACCGGTGATGACCATCCATCCATGCTCGGCCATTCGGCGCCCAAGTTCAGTGGCGATGATGTATTCCGGATGATCTGGCGCGGTTCGCGCTGAGCCGAAGATGGTGACTTTTCGCCGACGGCGGTAGGGGCGAAAAACCGAAAATGCATAGCGTAATTCGCGCAACGTCCTCGACAGGATCTTCAGATCACCTCGGGCTGCTTGGTCTTTCTCTAGTCGGTCGACCGTGTGCCGCATGACACGATAGAGATCTTGAGAGTCGACAACCGAGATGGGGTCATCGGCTGGTTGAGGCCGCTCATGCTCGTCGTCGCCGATGGCTTCAGCGGGGAGTTTGTTCTGATCCATTGAATTTGTCTTTCCTTTTGTCGTGTGACCCGTCCTGTCCTTGTCACTGTAAAGTCTGGTCGCCGTCTTACCGTTCTGTCTGGGCATCTTACTGCCCGGTGCTTTGCTGTCCGGTGCTTTGCTGCCCGGTTACCGTTTGCTAGACGGTCTCGGTCGATTCATCTGCTTCGGCGGTTTCCATTTTCAGTGGTTGGATCTTCAGCGCCTTACCGATAATGATTGCTAGAGGTGCTGCGGCAAAGCTCAGCAGAGCCCCCATTTTTACCGAATCTTGGATCGCCCCGGGAACGGTGAAAGCAGCGACCGAAACGAATAGAGCGACAGTAAATCCAAGGCCAGCAACCATTCCGAGTGTCACGACGTGGCGGTAGTCCATCCCGGTCGGTTTTTCGAGTTTCAGGCCTTTTTCGGCGAAGAGTGTGAGGGCTGTGATTCCGACGGGCTTACCGATCAGCAGACCTGCCAGAACCAGCCAAGTGCCAGTTCCTAGGCTACTCAGCACGACACCCGCATTGGCCAATCCGAAGGCCCCCAAGAAAAATTCCACGGGTGTTTTCCAGAAGTGCTCAAACGCATTCAGGGTGTCGTCACGCTTGCTTTCCTCTTTGGCAAACAGACCAAGGTCGGTGTGTGCATGCGGTAACATCGGAATAATCGGTACCAAACCAAGTGCAGGGTGGATGTTCGCCTGAAAGAAACTCCACCAGCAAGCGATGCCCGGCCCCAGGAAATAGGCCCAATGCGATTGAATGCCAGCGCGTCGCATGCCCCACGCCAATGCCATGGCTCCAACGGTCAGTAGCAGCCAGAGGGGGACGATTGGATTGGTCGGGTAAACGACCGCAAGAATCAGCAAACCTGCCGCATCGTCAGCGATGGCCAGCAGCAGCAGAAACGCGATCGCCGGGTGCCCGGCGCCGAAGATAATCCGGGCTATCAGATAGCTGAAAGCAATATCGGTGGCACAAGGGACGGCCCAACCGCGACCCAAATCGGTATGCGTCCCTGTGAGATACGATCCAGCAACATAAATCAACGCTGGGCCAAGGATACCTCCTGCGGTTGCTAGCAACGGCGTCGCTGCTTTTCGTGGGTTTGCCAATGCCCCGCCTGGCAGCAGCGATTCCCACACTTCCTTGGCTGCGATGGCGAAGAACAATGCCATCAAGATGTCGTTGATAATGAAATGGATCGACAATCCATGATGGCCTGCGTGCTCAACCCCTTCACCGTCTGCGGCTTGAGCTTCGCCCGCTTGCCCGTTCGGAGTGACCTCTTGCTCGGCTGCTGTCAGATCTGTGTTGACCTGATCCGTCATGCTTGGCGGCGAGTGTCCCTCCGCTCCATGCGCTGGATCATGCTCGCTCCATAGCGAGGTCACATCGTAGTGAACGAAGTGGTTGTAGCTTTCGGTGTCCAGGTTGGCCCAAACGAGAGCGGCAACCGCTCCAGCGACCAGCAAGAACGAATTATCAATCAGCTTGCGAACAATTCCGCGATTGCCGGTTTGCGACGACATTTTCCCGTGCCCGGCCCTTCGAAGGGCCCCAAATAAGGATGCTTGATACATTAATCCAGTTCGTAGCAACGCTACTGGCTCGAAATATAGTGCCTCATTAAGAAACTGATGAGGGCACTTTCAGAAGGGCACCCGGGCAGAAATCACAGCGACGCTCGCAATCCTTGCGATTTAGCGGCCAAAGAGGGTTATGCGGCCGGCGGCGAAAGTTGTTTGTTCGCGACTGCCGGCGGATTTTCACGGAGTGACTTGCCACAACGAGCAGGTGACGGTTCGGTGCTGGGAAACTGCTGTCGGTGGCGGTTGGAGCGATTGCGGGGGCCTCTTCTCCAGTGATTTACGGTTTCGCTAGGGGATCTGTCAGTCGCTGTCCCGCTCACGCTGTCCCGCTCACGCTGTCCCGCTCACGCTGTCCCGCTCACGCTGTCCCGCTCACGCTGTCCCGCTCACGCTGTCCCGCTCACGATACCCCGCTCACGATACCCCGCTCACGATACCCCGCTCACGATACCCCGCTCACGATACCCCGCTCACGATACCCCGCTCACGATGCACCCCACCCGTCCGCTCATTAGCGACCGGTGTCGATTGCGAGGTGGGGAATTTCTCGGCGAATGACACGACTCCTTGGCGTTGATCTGCGCATCGCTGGCTTAGCGATTGCTGGTGAACGGTACCCGTCCAACTAAACCAATCATCCCGTCACTCGCCGATCCAGTTTTTAGGGAATTCGCTACGTTCTTGGTTGGGGAGCGTTGGTTGGTGCGACCAGTGTTTCCAAGAACGCGATTACCGCATGGCGGTCGGCAAGAGAAAGGTTCAAGAAACGGTCGCGAGTCCCGGCCGCTTCGCCATCGTGCATGGTGATCGATTCCAGCAGAGTCTCTGCTCTTCCGTCGTGCATGTAGGGTGCTGAATCAGCGACACCCCAAAGCGGAGGAGTTCGCCATTCTTGATTAAATCGCGTCGGCTCATAATGCACGCGGACGTAGACGCGCAATGCGGACCGTGTCTCGGTAATTTGCTGGCGACCATCCTCCAAGATTTCATTTTCCCGAATGTTACCAGTCTCCTCATTGACTAAGTCAATGAGCTTTAATCTTTGGGAAGGATAGTCTGGTGCAACAAAATCGTACTTGCGGATCAGCTTGCTAGGACGTTCGCGATTTCCTCGTCCGCCTGATCTGCGGCCAACGGACATGGCATTTGTCTTGATGGCGGTCGTGGCCCCGTAGTATGCACCCGATGACATTGATCCTGCAAAATTTTCGGTCGTCACCGCTTCGGTGTAGTCATGGTTCACGACGGCTGTGCGGCGGATGGCATAGGGTTCCGCATGATTCAGGTCAATCAAATCATTTCCCATCTCATGCAGTAGCAGATCACTGTAGATTCCTTGCGCGGCACCAAGGTTGGGAACATGGCAAACGGAGCAGCCAACACTGTTAAAGATCTGTTCACCGCGAATGACCTCTGCGCGATCATCACTTGTCTCAGAGATTCTTCGTGTGGGAGCGGGAAGTGCTGAAACAAAGTCACGCATCGCTTCGATTTGAGCGTCTGTAATGTCGGTCGTCGAGTTGCGGTATCCGCGATTGAGCGGATCTTGAGCTTGCGGTTTGCGACGCGTTTCTAAACCGATTTCGTTCGCACATGCTTGATCGACAAATTCGACGAGTGAGCCGACGTTGCCACGCCAGCCGAACTTGCCGATCCGCCCATTCTTGAGCGTTGATGGGCGGCCACTGATTTCAGGGTGTGCCTTTTGAAGTTTTGTTTGAGCAATGATCTGTTTGTCGGTCACAGCGTCGATCGCGCCTGCACCGAATAGTGAGGTGGTGTTACGTTGGAAGAGCCTCGCTCGGAGCGTGATCTGGTGGTTGCCATTGTTGTGATTGAACAGGATGGGCGTGGCGTAGGAATGGCGAACCTCCGCTGCATCGGCTGAGCCGCCAAATTCGCTTCGCACGGTTGGCACGTGCTGATACAAGATATCGTTTAATTGCCGAAATGCTGACGACCCACCGCGGTGGGGGATCGTGAATGTGTTAATGACAGAGCCATTGCTTTGAACAAATCCAGGGTGGAAGGTGCTGACCATCGATGCGATTACATCGTTGTTCACGCCAGTTCCTTTGATTTGCATCGATTCGATGCCAATCGTGTTCGCGTTGAACTCCGACGCTCCGCCACCACCAACGCCGCCTTGGTTATGACAGGCCACGCAAGATTGCCCGTTGAACATTGGGCCCAGCCCGTCACCGCCCAGTCGCGGGTCCTTGGAGGGCCATTCTCGTTCGAATAATCCGCGTCCCAACTGAATGGTTGCGGGGGAGGCAGCGTGTAGTAACGCGTCGCCGCCAAACGTTGTCACGGCAACCATCGAAAAGAAAAGTCGTGTCAGCATAGGTAATACCTCTAACGATTAGGGGCCTCTACTTCGGCCGTTTTAAGACGAGAGCGGTTGAGCATGCTGGCGAATCTCCCGGGTGGATCATTTTCCCGGATCGTTGCAGGGGTTGATGTATTCCGATCCAGCATGATGTAGCGAATGGGGGGAGATGCCACGGCATCGATTGGACGCAGTTGACGCAGATGAATCAAGGTTGCGAGTTGTTGGTAATTAACGGATCGGTAAGGGTGAGCGAGCGCTTGCTCATGAACTTTTTTCCAAGCCTGATTACGCTTGCCACCTGTGGCTGGTGGCCACGGCAATAAGGCGGCTTGTTGTGTGGGGCTAATGAGCAAGATAACGGGATTGGATGGCAGTTGCTCCGTGACCCAAGTTTGCAATTCGCTATCAGTTTCCGCTGTAATGGGTGGGAAGCCCCAGACGGTTTCAACGAGTCCACGCCAGTGATCGAGCATGTTGAAGCTTGCGACAAACGGCGTCAGTGCCTCGCACCATGCAAGTCGAGCTTGTGGATGTTGTTCCAAAATGACGAGTCGTCGATGATCGGTTGCATCATTCAATCCAAACCGCAGTCGTACATCCAATTCGTAGGCGGGCTTAAGAGCCGCGTCCAATTCCAAGACTCTTTCAACCGTTGGATCGAGATCCTTCACGCGGATTGGCTTGTCCAGCTTGGCATCGAAGGCGAGGGTGATTTCATGAAGGGTGTTCCGCCACAATCGGGCCAATCGGGGTTGATTTCGATCGGCCAACGCATGGACCAGGTCGCGGTGTGTGAGCTCGGGATCGAGTAAAAGCGATTGGTTTACATCTTGGGCATCCTCAATCATCTGTAGCAGTTGATCCACATCAGGCACGCCGACGGAGAGCGCGAGTAGCCGATATTGGGTGTCGCAAAGAAATACGATTGCCCGGGCTGGCTGATTGCTTGGTACTCCCGCGGTGAGTTCCGGCGGTAAGCCAGCTGATAACGCTTGGAGTGAGAGATTGTCATTCAAGTCAGGACGGACTTTCAATGCTTTGCCGATCGCCTTGGCAAGTAAACGCCCGCACCACACCGGTGGCTCTTCGATGACCAGTTCACCCTCGGATTTCTTTATGTCCGACTTCTCTGTGCCGGACTTCTCTGTGCCGGACTTCGGCGGTGATGGTGTGTGTTCTTCTGCTTGAAACGGATCGTCGTTGGTGATCACCAACAAGACCAGATGTGATTCATTGACCGTCGGCGAGATCGCTTCGAAAGGCTTGCTCCATCGAAGAGCGGTTGCAGGCTCAAGCTTCTGTGAGAATGCTTGAGCTGCCGCAAGCAACGAAATCGAAATGGCAATGAACCTCATGGGCCAGCCGTTTGTTAGCGAGTGCGAATGTACTCGAAAGCCCCGTCAATCTAGAGTTTTTTGCGGACCAAGTCAAATCATAATGCGGTTGCCAAGTCGTCAACGACTGAATCAATCCCATGGCTCGTTGGGGGGGGTAGGCCTCGAATCCCAGGTCGATAGGCGGCTCGGGCTTTGTTGGGTAGGATCAAGCAAAAGACGTTGTTTTGCCGTATTCCCCCTGTTAACGCATACCGATGAACGCACTCGCCAGCTCTCACTCGAACCGTCGATTTGCAAGTCTCTCCACCGCTCCCCCTGATGCGATTTTGGGATTGACGGAAGCATTCTTGGCCGACACCAATCCTGAAAAAATGAATTTGTCGGTCGGCGTTTACAAAAACGCGAGCGGTCAAACGCCTATTTTGGATTGCGTCAAGGAAGCGGAGCGAAGATTGGTTGGGGAGGAAAAAACCAAAGGCTACCTGCCAATTGATGGTTTGGGCGAGTATCGGAATCGGATTGCCGATCTCGTTTTCGCTGACTCAATCGAGCGAGATCGTTTGGCCATTATGCAGACGCCGGGTGGCACAGGGGCTCTGCGAGTTGCAGCGGCATTTCTTGTTGGGCAGCTTTCGCCGATCAGAATTTGGATCCCGACACCCACCTGGGCAAATCACGCGGCAGTTTTTGATTCTGAAGGATTACCGACCGAATCGTATCGCTATCTAAGTGCGGACAAAAAGTCTTTCGCGTTCGATGGCATGATTGAAGATTTGCAAAAAAATTCAAAGCCGGGGGATGCCGTCTTATTGCACGCTTGTTGTCACAACCCCACGGGTGTGGACCCAACCAGCGAGCAATGGGAGCAAATCGCCGCTTTCCTGAATGAAAAGCGTTTGCTACCGCTGATCGATTTTGCCTATCAGGGCTTTGGCAAGGGATTGGAAGAAGACGCTGTCGGAATTCGCGCGGTGATGCGGCATTGTTCCGAAGCGATCGTCTGCAATTCATTCTCCAAGAATTTTGGTCTGTACAGCGAGCGAGTCGGCGGATTGTCGCTGGTTGCAGCGGATGCTTCGGAAGCAAAGGCAGCCCAGAGTCATCTGAAACGTGTTGTGCGTAGCAACTACAGTAATCCGCCTCGGCATGGCGGCGCGATTGTCGCAACAATTGTTGGTGATGCATCGTTGACCAGCCTTTGGCACACCGAGTTGGCTGGAATGCGGGATCGAATCCGTGCGTTACGCCGCCAATTTGTGGAGACGATGGCAAGGACCGGCGGCGGACACGATTTCTCGTTCCTGTTGGAGCAGCACGGAATGTTTTCGTTTAGTGGGCTGAATAAGATGCAAGTCGATCAGCTCAGGAATGAGCACAGTATTTACATCGTTGGTAGCGGTCGAATCAATGTCGCCGGCATGAGCGAAGACCGAATGGACTTTCTTTGCCAAGCAGTGGCAAAGGTGATCGAGAGCTAGTCAGGCCATTCGATTGGGCAACGCGGTGGTTTTATGAGCAGCAACGGTCAAGTAACTGACCGTTGGCTCGTGAGCATCTGTTGCAGCATCGCAGCCGTTTAGAACTCACTTTGTGATTTGTTGTCGAATTGCTTCGGCTTCAGCTTTGGCGTCGAATTTGGGATTCCGCCGTGTCGGTACTGGAGCGTCAACGCGATCACGCCAAGCGACCATCATTTCGTGCAGTTCTTTTGTTTTGGCTGGATTCTGTTCAGCAAGATTTGATGATTCACCGATGTCGTCGCGCAGATTGTAAAGCTCTAGTTCTCCATCCTCGAAGTACTCGTGCAATTTCCAATCTCCATACCGCATGATGCTGCAAGGACGGGTGCGAAATAGCGGGTCACGTTGCTGATCGTGTTGCGGTTCGACTCGAGCATAGCTGTTCAAGTAGGCAGGAAAATGCCAATGGATTGCTCGGTCAGATAACTCGCCGGTGCCTCGCAATACTGGCACTAAACTTTCGCCGTCCAGGTCTTGGTCCGTTGGTAATTCAGCACCGGTGATTTCGCAAAGAGTTGGATAGAGATCGACGTTGATGACTGGGACCTCCGAGGTCGATCCAGGCTTTACCATGTTGGGCCAAGTGACAAAAAATGGTTCGCGAATGCCGCCCTCGTAATAGGTACCCTTGTAGCCTTTTAGGGGGTTCATCGAGGTGGCAGGGCCGTAGCCACCATTGTCCGACGTGAACACGATTGCTGTCTTATCATGCAATCCGAGTTCTTGAAGTGATTCCATGATTCGGCCGATACCTGCATCGACACTTTCGATCATTGCCGCCATCACTGCATGGTCATGCAATTGACCTTTCGGTTTTGATTCATATTTGGCAACCAAGTCGGGCCGACCTTGCAGCGGTGTGTGCACGGCAAAATGCGTGAGGTAGAGAAACCAGGATTGCTCATGATTGCGTTGGATGAATCCGATGGCTTCGTCTGTTAAACGGTCGGTTAAGTATTCATCTTTGGGGGCGTTTTGCAGGCCCGGTGCTCGGGAATGAGGTGGCCAGTAACCGCGCGGGGGACTGCCGCTTTGAGTGCCGGCGAAATTAAAGTCAAAACCGTAGGGCAGCGGATCCTTGCTCAAATGCCATTTACCGATGGTTGCCGTTCGGTATCCCGCTGCGCGGATTTGATGGGCCCAGGTGTGAAGGTCGGTTGGTAGCGTATCGGTGCCGGGAATGTGTTCGAGACGACTATGTTTTGGGTTGCCTCGCAGCTTGGTGCCGACGTTATAGATTTCGTGGCGTGGCGTGTATTGACCGGATAACAAGCAGGCGCGAGATGGGGCGCAATTGGCAGCCGCCGCGTAAGCATTGGTAAAGATCATGCCTTGTTTTGCGAGGGCGTCCAAATTTGGGGTCTCATAAAAATCAGTCCCCATGAAACCACAGTCTCTCCAACCATAGTCATCCAGAAAAATGAAGAGCACGTTGGGGTGCTGTATCGTCGGCGTCTTGGCCAATGCGATGGATGCCGAAGCGAGCAACCAACACACCGATAGCATGAAATATCGCATCGTGAAGATCCGCGTGGAGCAGCGGCAGAGACGCCGCCGCATGTGAATGAACCCAGGCCAGCAATGAGCGGCCATCAGTGTAAGAGAAATTAGGCCAGGATTTCGTGGACGATGCGTGATTCTTCCACTCCAGTCAAACGCTGGTCGAGTCCCTTAAACGGGTAAGTGAACCGTTCGTGGTCGATACCAAGTTGGTGCAAAATCGTGGCATTCAGATCTCTGATGTGGACTGGATCCTTCACAATGTTGTAGCTGAAGTCATCCGTTTCCCCATGCACTGCCCCGCCCTGGACACCGCCACCTGCCATCCAGATGCTAAAGCACTTGGGGTGATGGTCTCGTCCGTAGTTCGTTTTGCTAAGGGCGCCTTGGCAGTAGACGGTGCGGCCGAATTCGCCACCCCAGATCACCAAGGTGTCGTCCAGCATTCCACGTTGTCTTAAATCAGTCAGCAATCCTGCGCTAGGTTGATCAACATCACGGCATTGATTGGGGAGATCCTTCGGCAAAGAGCCGTGTTGATCCCAGCCACGATGGAAGATTTGTGTGAACCTGACACCCCTTTCGGCCATTCGCCGCGCCATCAGGCACGAATTGGCGTATGTTCCTGGGTTGGTCACGTCTGGGCCGTAAAGATCGAGCACATGTTGGGGTTCGTCGCTGATGTCAGCGAGATCTGGGACGCTTGTTTGCATTCGAAAGGCCATCTCGTACTGTGCAATCCGCGCGTTGGTTTCAGGATCACCCCACCGTTCGGCCGTCGATTGATTTAACTCGGCGAGGCTATCGAGCATACGACGACGGACGGCGCTATCGATGCCGTCGGGATTCGACAAATACAGTACTTTGTCGCCACTGCTCCTTAATGGCACACCTTGATATTTGCTTGGCAGAAACCCACTGCCCCACAACCGGTTGTAGAGCGCTTGAGCTTGCTTGCGGCCTGTCCAAGATGCGGTCATGACCATAAAGGCGGGTAAATTCTCGTTCTCGGTACCCAGGCCGTAGCTCAGCCAGGCGCCGAGACTGGCATTGCCGGGAAGTTGGACGCCGGTGCAAATGTACGTGATCGCAGGGTCGTGATTGATCGCCTCGGTGTACATCGATTTCACCAAGGCAATGTCATCAACCTTGGCCGACATATGTGGCAGTAACTCGCTCACCATCGTGCCGGCCCGCCCTTGCGGTGCGAATTTGTAAATGCTGGGCGCGATTGGGAATCTCGTTTGTCCGCTGGTCATCGTGGTCAGACGCTGGCCTTGGCGGATGGAGTCAGGCAAGTCCTTGTCGAACCACTCTGCCATCTGTGGTTTGTGATCCCACATGTCCATTTGGCTTGGAGCTCCGGACATAAACAGGTAGATGGCGCGTCTTGCTTTGGGTTCGAAGTGGGGCAGTTCTGGGCGTCCGCCCGCGCGAGTTGGATTTTGGCCGCTACCCTCGGCTGGAGCATCTTTGCCGTGCAGTGTTGCCAAGGCGGCGCTACCCAAACCGACCGCTGTTCGAGAAAGCAGGGCGCGTCGGGTCAAGGCGGCGTGAAGTGGGTGTTGTACCATCTGCAATTTCTGCCTATTTCGTAACAACTTCGTCAAGGTTCAAGAGCGTGCTGGCCAGGATCGTCCATGCCGCTGATTTATCTTCCGACGTGCCATTCAAGCTGGTTGCTAAATCCGGATGATCATGGAAGTAGTTGGTCAAGTCGTCGAGTAACGAGCCCAGTTCGGTTTGCTCGGTGAGTGTTGGCAACCTCGCCGTGACTGTTTCAAATAACCATTCAATACGAGCCTCAGTCGATGATGCGTTTGGCTCCGAAAGTGCTCGCTTTGCTAAATGGCGAGCTGCTTCGACATACTGCTTTTCGTTCATCAACAGGAGAGCTTGCATCGGTGTATTCGTGCGTTCGCGGCGTGCGGTGCACGATTCACGACTCGGCGCGTCAAAGGTCGACATTTGTGGTGGCGGCGAAGTTCTCTTCCAGAAGGTGTAGACGCTGCGGCGATAAATTTTTTCACCGCTGTCACCACGGAAACGGACGGTATTGCTTCCGGAATATCCCACCGCTGCCCACAATCCATCGGGCTGCGGTGGCTTCACGCTGGGGCCGCCACGTTGATCGATCAGGAGCCCACTGAGGGCCAAGGCTTGGTCCCGCAAGACTTCGGCGTCGAGACGGTGTCGGGGACCCCGAACCAGCAGTCGATTCTCGGGGTCGATTTGCTGCATCACCTCGGTAACTTTCGCCGAGCGTTGATAGGCATCGCTCATGACCATCATTTTCAGCAGGCGTTTTATGTTCCAACCACTTTCCAGAAAATCGACTGCCAACCAATCCAGCAATTCGGGATGACTGGGTGGTTCACCTTGACTGCCAAAGTCCTCGCTTGTCTTGACCAAACCGGTCCCGAATACCTGCTGCCAGAAACGGTTGACCGCGACTCTCGCTGTTAACGGGTGGCCAGCCTGCAACAACCACTGAGACAATCCAAGTCGATCGTTTGGAGCGTCTTCTGGGAAGGAAGGCAAGAAGTCGGGCGTTCGACGCATAACCGTCTCACCCGGTTGATCATATTGTCCACGCTTCAAGATTCGAGCTTCACGCGGTTTCGCCAGTTCTTTCCATACCAGAGTGGTTGGGATGGATGATTGCAGTTTTTCGATCGCTTTCTGAGTCCCCTTTTCTTGATCAATCAAGGCCAACCAATCGGGATGCAGGCAGTACACCTTTCGGTAAAAAGTCTGCAGCGATTGCTCGTCTTCGTCAGTACGGTCGGATGCCGCGATCTCCAATCGCTTTACCAAGGCGGAAGGGATCGCGATCGCGGGTGATCGGAAGGCATACGTCAGTTGGGATGGTCCACTGTGGTTGACGATCTTGAGGTACAGGTCGTTGGATCCCTGCTTTAGCGGCAATTCGTATTCGCGTTTGAGTGGTTCGAGTTCGCGCTCGCCTCGCAAAATGCCGATTTGTTTGCCGTTCAGGTAAACCACGTGACCATCATTGCTGCCCATCAGCAAAGTGGCATTGGTTGCGGTGGGTGATTCAATGCTCTGATGAAGCACGACGACCGAGGTGCGGTCGTCGACGATTGGCAGAGGATTCACTGTGACTTCGTGGACGTCCTCGCGTGCCTCCCAGCGGTAAGGCTGGTCCAGGTGGTTGAATAACTCGTCTGCTTTAAATACGGATTGTTGAGACGCGAACTTGCGGCCGTATCCGGGGGCAGCACTTTCCACCTCAAATGGACCGATGGTATGAATCGGACCAAGTGTGATTTGTTTTGATTCGGGCACCCGTGGAGCAGAGTTTGTCAGAGACAGTCGGATTTTCCGAAACTGATGCTTCTTGTGAATCGATTGGAACTTCAGTTGCACTCGGATTTTCGCATCCTCGCCATCAGCCAGCAAAGACGGGATGACAAACCAAGCGGTTCGGCCTCCTGGTTTTTGATGGCCACCCACTGCCCACCCTTCGCGTGGGTCTGTCTTGCCATCGATTGCATAGGTGACAGCGAACGGTCCATCGTTCTGCTCGACATCGGCAAACGCGTGCGAAATCGGTGTTTTCAGCCAGGTGCCTTCCGAAGCTGCATCGGTAGTTTCGACTACGATTTCACTGAGTACGACGTTACCGTTTGTTGATAAGCCAACGAGTCCGTCAGGTTCATTCACAAAGGCTTCGAGGACTAACGTTTGCCACTGGGTCCCGCTTGGCAAAGCTGCGGTGAAGGTGATTGTGTCTTTGTCACTAATGTTGCCAGTGACTTCCAAGCTACCATCTTCATGGGGTTTAAGTTCAGCAGCAGCTTCCGAGGTCGATTGGTCAGGCGGCAGCACATAGCTTTCGGCGCTGGTGCCATCGACGAGACTTTGTTCCCACTGTTTTTGTGCCGCGTCAATTGACGGAAGCGGCCCCTCTTTTTCGTTTTGCAGTTGCCGTAGTGAGGATTGAAAGTCGGCGAGTTGTTGTTTTTGCTCGTCGCTCGGGACGCGGATGACCGGTGCGTGATCTTTGATGTTCTGGTCCATCGCGCTGCCGTCGAGGCTATTGAAGAAAGCCAACAGCGAGAAATAATCGCCTTGGGTCATCGGGTCGAACTTGTGGTCATGACAAACAGAGCACCCGGTTGTCATTCCAAGAAAAATCGTGCCAAAGGCATCTGTGCGATCGATGCAGTTTCTCGCGAACACTTCGTCGTAAATGGAACCCCCTTCATTTGTAGTGACGTTCAGACGATTGAAACCACTGGCAATCTTTTCTGCATCTCCGCCGTCAGCGATTAGATCGCCAGCCAATTGGTGCGTGATGAATTGATCGAATGGCAAGTTGTTGTTGAACGCATCGATTACCCATTGGCGGTAAGGCCACATTTCACGATAGTTGTCGAGGTGCAGGCCATGTGTGTCAGCGTATCGAACCAGGTCGAGCCAATATCGGCCGACATGTTCGCCAAACTGCGAGGATTCCAGCAAGCTGTCGATCAAACGCTCGTAAGCTTTTGGCGATTCGTCGGCGAGAAATTCGTTGATTTGATCTCGGGTTGGCGGCAGTCCGGTCAATTCCAAACAGACGCGTCGCAACAGAGTTCGGCGATCGGCGGCTGGGTTCATGTTCAAATGAACATCGGCGGCAGCTTGGTTGATGAAAAAGTCGATCGGGGTTGAACCAGCGTACGGCGAATCGGCTGGCACTGGGGCTTGTAGGGGAGGAAGAAACGCCCAATGTTGTTGAACTTCCGCGCCCTCCTGAATCCATTGCCGCAAAGTTTTTTTTTCTACTTCGGTGAAGGGCTTGTGGAATTTCGGTGGTGGCATGATCGAATCCGGATCTGTCGATTCGATCCGTGCGATCAATTCGCTTGTGTCAACGTTCGAGGGCGTAACCACGCTCGCCAAACCCTCTGCCGTATCTAATCGCAAGTCAGCTTTCCGCTGCTTTTCATCCGGACCGTGGCAAGCGAAGCATCGATCGGAAAGGATGGGGCGGATGGTTCTGCCAAAATCGACGCTTGGTCGATTCGCATTCGATTCCCCACCAAATAACTGCAACGCAGGCAGCGCGATGATGGCGAGTGCGAAAAACGCGAAACGTGGTTTGAGCGACATGTCTCAGCCAAACCTATTGGAGGGAACGATTGGGAGCTTCCAGTTTAGTGAAGCAGTCCGCCAAGTGGGAATTTCCACACTCGTTTATTGGTCCGAACGGCTGGCCGGGGTTCCCCATCCTCCTCCACCGGGCGTGGCGATCAACAGTCGGTCGCCTGCGTGAGCTTGGATCGTCACGGTTGGCGGTAACGTAATCGTTTCATCCGGCTTGATCCATTGATTTATACCGGATTCGCCTGGGTTTCCGCCCGCCGCACCATAGGGTTGGCAGGTTCTGCGACTGGTAATGAGCGACACAATCAAAGGCTTAAGTAGTTCGAATTCGCGAATGATTCCGTTGCCCCCTGCGTGCTCTCCCGCACCGCCGCTGGCCTGCCGGATGGCAAACTGTCGCAGTCGGATTGGCAGTCGCCATTCTAGGACTTCGGGGTCCGTGATACGCGTGTTGGTCATATGCGTGTGGACGGCGTCTGCACCGTTATGGCCAGCGGTTGCTCCGCTACCACCACCGATCGTTTCGTAATAGCCGAACGATTCATCTCCGAACAACACGTTGTTCATCGTGCCTTGTGAGGCGGCTGCAACTCCGAGGGCCCCCAGGAGCGTGTCGACAATTCGTTGACTTGTTTCGACGTTGCCAGCGACCACCGCCGCGCACTGGTTGGGATCAGCGTGAAAGGGAGGATCGAGTAAACCTGTGGGGATCTCGAGATCGACTTGTCTTAAGACACCATCGCAAAGTGGTAGGTCCGACCCAGAAACAGTTCGTAGCACATACAGAACCGCGGCTGTCACGATTGCGGGTGTCGCGTTGAAACCATGGGGATGCACGCCAGCAGTATCGAACACAATTTTAAGACGTTGACCCGTCCTCTGCAGCGAAACAGCGATGCTTGTGCCATCATCCAATTGATCTTGGAATTGAAGAGGTTGCTCAGGAAGACTCTTAATCCAGCTGGCGATGCCGAGTTGTGCGACCTCCAGCAGGCGGCTCATCAGTCCGTCTAGAACTTCCATTGAGTATTGTTGGGCGAGTTCTGCCAAGGCTTGGCTGCCATGCGCGCCAGCCGCTTGCTGTGCTTTGATGTCAGCAAGGTTCTCATCGACGCAGCGGGAGGGGAAAGGTCCCGATGACAAGAGTTCACGAAGCTTGTTGAGGTTGGTTTCACCCGCCCGGACCAGAGGGAAAGCTCGGATCACAATCCCTTCCTCGGCGAGTGATTTCGCATCGGGAGGCATTGACCCAGGCGTGCATCCACCAATCTCGGCATGGTGGGCGCGGGAGGCAACGAAAAAATCAGGGCGTCCACATGAACGTTCTTTGGTGTCACAAAATACTGGTGAAACAGCAGTCACATCGGGTAGGTGAGAGCCACCTGAAAATGGATCGTTGCTGAGGTAGCAATCACCAACTGACATCTCAGGAAACACTTGCATCAGGTGTCGGACGGTGTGCCCCATCGCACCGAGGTGAACCGGAACATGAGGTGCATTGGCTACCAAAGATCCATCGCCGCGGAAAATCGCGCAACTGTAATCTCGTCGTTCTTTTACATTGACGCTGATGGATGTGCGTCGTAACACCTCTCCCATGGCATCGGCAATTCCTTGCCAACGTCGTGCGAGTACTTCCATGAGGACCGGATCATCACTTGCCTTCGCCACAGAGGGTTGTGACTGGGCAGCGTCGATCGGGTGCTTTGATTCGGTAACAGGTGTCAGTTCGATTGTTTGCTCCGCGATCACGTTCGCGTGCCAGCCCGGTTCAACTACTAGGGTGGAATTGGGGCCTGCGATCATGGCCGGACCGACGATTGAATCATTGGGTTTGATCGAGCAGCGGTCGATTCGGTTCGCCAATACCCACGCACCGCGGTGCCACAATCTGACCTGCTCTGTTTCAGCAGCGTCGGCTACTGCCGGCGAGGCCCCGGAGACGCGATTCGACTGCAGTGTGGCTTCGCATCGAATCGCTACTAATTCGATTTCGCGTTTTGTTTGCGTATATCCAAAAGTTTTTTCGTGCGTTTGATGAAAGCGAGTCACCAGGGAATCAAATGGCTCGATCGCGAGTGACAAGGAGGCCTCCGTCCCTTGGTAACGCAAGTCGCATTGCAAGTGATAAACCGTCCGCCCGGTCGCTTCTGGCTCGGATTGCAGCAGCATGTCGGCTTCGCGACGGAGTGAATCGGCTATTTCATCAACTTGCCGTACACCGCAGCGTGACAAGATTTTGTAGACGCCACGGGTGACGACGCGTCCAACATCAGCCAAGCCAATCCCGACCGCACTCAGCATGCTGGCGTCGGGGTGATCCACGATCCGGGTCATTCCCAAGGCTTGAGCGACCCGGCAAAGATGCTGACCGGCTGCGCCACCGAATCCCACCAATGCCATTGTCCGAACATCACTCCCTTGCGCGGTGCTAACGGTGCGAACCGCTTCGGCCATATGGGTCACTGCGATGTCCAGCAGTCCTTCGGCCAAGTCTTCAGTCGACAAGTAATGGCTACTGTCGGGGAGCTGTTTTAGTAATGACTGAAGATGGTGCTCTGCCGCATCACGCCGAAGTGGGAAGGGGAAGCGGTTTTCAGGGATTCGACCGAGGATTAAGTTGACGTCCGTGATGGTCAGTGGGCCGCCGTGACCGTAGCAAGCCGGGCCGGGGTCGGCGCCGGCGCTGTCGGGACCAACCGCTAGGCGACCTTCTGGGGTCCAGCTGCAGATTGATCCGCCGCCTGCCGCCACCGTTTCGATGTCCATCATGGGGGTCATCACGCGGATACCGGCAACCCGTGATTCATAGCGTCGTCCCACCTTGCCTTCAAACCGACTGACATCGGTGCTGGTACCCCCCATGTCCAATCCGATGGCAGCCTCCGCTTCGACGAGTCGGGCAACGTGTCCCAAGCCAACAACTCCTCCGGCAGGTCCGGAAAGGATACTATCGCGTCCTCGAAAAGCGGCAGGCGATACAAGGTTGCCGCTGCTGGTCATCAATCGAAAGCAACAGCTGGATTCACCACCGAACTGGTCCCAGACGCGGGCTAAGTAGCCAGCGAGAATGGGGTTTAGGTAGGCATCGAGAGTTGTCGTTTCGGCTCGCGAAACAAGCTTGATTAGCGGTGCCACTTCACTCGAACGTGACACGTTGGCAAAGTCGCATTGTTCGGCCAAGCGTTGGGCGATCCGCTCGTGTTTATCATTGACGTGCGCGTGCAGGAAGCAAATCGCGATGGATTCGATGCCCCTCGACTTGAGTTGTTGCAATTGCTCTAGCAATCGGTTGGGCTCAATGGAATGTACGATTTCCCCTTCCGCATCGAGCCGTTCGTCAACTTCGATGACTTGTGTGGTTAGCGGCGCTGATTTTTCGATCGCCAGTGAAAACAATTCGGGACGGTCTTGTTCACCGATGTGGAGGACATCGCCGAATCCGCGAGTGACCAGCAGTGCCGTAGGCGCACCTTGGCGAGTGAGTAGTGCGTTGGTTCCCCGTGTTGTTCCGAGTCGGACATCGAGTGCAGGGAGTGGTTGAGAGAGTGGAACCCCAAGCAGCACACGTGTCGCAAGCACGGGCGATTCCAGGCCAGCATCGAGTTCAACGACACAACCGTCCTGCTCGGCTGGCAATTCTGCGGGGTGCGAGAACCTCAGTTCGGATTTTTTATGGGCGGTCACGTTGCCGAGCGATGAACGCGTGCCGTCAGTTTTGACCAGCCAGCCTGACGCTCCGACCCAGAAGTCAGGCGTCGATAGTCCAGGAACTGCGTCGAGTTGCAGCTGGTTTTGCGATGGCTGTCCTGAGCATCGTCCGAGGACCCGGCCACTACTCAGCAATTTCAGTGTGCGACGTTGTCCATCTCGATGCACCAGGCAATCGGTGAACGTGCCGCCCACGTCGGCCCAAACTTCAATGCTCATTGATTAAACAGTGCCAGACTGTCTTCGGTGTTCGACGGATCAATCAAGGCCACGACCACGTCCCCTGCCTTCAGACGATCATCACCCTGAGGTACGCGAACAAAACCATCACGCTCGATGGCGCCGATCAGGCACCGGCCTGCAAGTGGCAATTCAGCGAGGCTGGCGTTGGTCACACGGGCTCCTTCAACCACTTCCAATTCGTAAACGCCGATCGAACCATTGGGTAAACGGCGTTGGCTGATAATGGCGCCTTGATTGAGGAAGCCAAGGATTTGGCGAGCAGCTACGTCTCTTTCACTGACCGCCCGGTCAATCCCTAGTTTGCCAACGACGTTGGCATAGTCGGGGCGTCCCACGACGCACATGACTCTGGCCGCACCAAGTTCTCTCGCTTCTACCCCAGCCATGATATTGCTTTCATCGTTGCCGGTGCATGCGACAAAGTAATCAACGGTGCCGGCACCTTCGTCCTCCAGCACCGTGCGGCGATTGGCATTGGCGTGGATGATCGTGGCTTTCGGTAGCAGTTTGGCTAACCGTTCACAGTGGGCAGAATCACGTTCGAGTATCACCGTCCGATAGTCACGCCGCGTCAGTGAATCCGCAAGGTGATATCCGGTTTCACCACCGCCTGCGATCATCACGCGTTGCCGAATCCGTTTTTCAGGACCGAACAAGAACATCGAACGTGTCTTGGCAACAGCTTCAGGACTGCCAATCAAGCTGACGCGGTCTCCGCCGTGCAGTTCATCCTCTCCGCTGGCGATCCACATCCGGTCGCCCCGCGAGATGGACCCAATCCGAACGGAGCTCGGTATTTTTAGGTCTCGCAATTTATGGCAGGCGGCAAGTGATTTGGTGTGGACTTCCAGTTCGTACACTTCCAGCTGACCACGGGCGAAATGTTCCAGCGGAATCGCGTCAGGATTGCGAATCGATCGTGCTAGTTCAAACGCTGATAGTTGCTCCAAGCTGAGCAGACTGTCGATATTGAAATGTCTCTGGTAATCAAATGTACTGAGATCACGAAATGCAGGGGCGTAGACACGGGCGATGCTGCGTCGTGCGCCCAGTGCTTTGGCCATGCTTGCTGCGACGATGTTTACCTCATCATCGCCCGTTACCGCCAAACACATGTCAGCCGCGCAGACATCTGCCTGGAACAAGACCGTGCTTCTCGAAGCGCTGCCGACAATCGCCCGGACATCCAACTCGCTGTTAATGCGTTGGACGTTGTGTGGATTTGTATCGACCACCGTTACGCTATGTCCCCGTCGACACAGCATATCGGCAACCCAGCGCCCGACTGTTCCTGCGCCCAGAGTGAGAACTCGCATGTTTAACCTATGTCGTTACGTCGGTTGTGGGGAGGATCGCTTGGTTGGTGGCAAGGTTATTGCACCGCGGCCAGGCTGTTGTTTGTTCGCTGGCGTTATTTAATTCGGCCCAAAACAATTGGCATCTACCACTCACTGCCTGCCTCAATGTGGCAGTTGATTTGTTCCTTGCTGATCACCAACCAAGCCATCAACCGATGGCGGATTCTTTGCTTCAGTCAATGATTTCGATTGGTAGTAACCCATCAATCAATGACACTTTTTACAGTTTGATGGTCGCGAGTGATTCGGCAGTACGAAGGTTTCTTGGAAATCCAATGGCGGGCTGATTTCTCTGCTTGTGGGATGCAGGTCTGGGTTTCAGGTCTGGGATGCAGTTGGCGGGTTCTGCTTATGGTGTCGCGGGCGAACGGACGTGGCCATCAATTAGGCCCACCAATCCAGGATGCAGAGTATCAGGAAAATGATGAGCATGAATCCGGTAATCCAGCGAGCCGTGTGCCAGCTGTGGCGAAGGATCAAGGATGGGTCTTCGTGTCGCGTTGCGCCAAACACCACCGCGATCGAGATGATCAATGGCAGATAATTGAGCAGGTAGCCGGGAGAGATTTCTAACATCTGTTTCGTTCTGTTGGGGGCCACCAAAGGTTAGTTGCTGGCGTCTGGTGTTTCGTCGTTTTGTGGTTTGACTTTTTCTTTTTTTCTGCCGCTGATCGGTACCGCCAACGGTCCGCCATAGGCGTCATAGATGACCAAAATATTCAGCAGCCCGGCGATGACGGTGTACCAGGTTCCCATTTCGTATCCGGCACCTTTTTGGGCGTACCACGCAGCCACTTCGTCCGCTTCACTTTCAATGACCGGGCGAATGGGAGGTGCCATGAAACCATCCCAAAGTGGTTCGTAGCCGGGCAGTGTCCGCCCTTCCACGGTCGCTTTTCGCATTCGGTTTCCTTGAATCAAGGCTGGCATCGCGACGGCCCCGGCACCTGCCTGCAATAGATAGTGCCAACGCTTGTCTCCTGGTTGCCAGGATGCATAGACAACACGGCTGCCGCCGATGAAGAGCCCGAGGATCCAAGCCGACAAGATGCAGACCAAAAATAGGCCGCCCTTGGTGTATCGCTTTTGATAGAAGTGACCGAGGCCAGGGACCAGCCAAGCCAAGAACGCCGCCAAGTTGCGATTCCGTAAGTCGACCCGCTGGCCATCCACGGCAATGGTCGTTGAAGAATCCGAAGGCATCGTGTGATTGCTGCTTGTGCTGGGGGGATCGGTTGGGCGGGGCTGCCCGGGAGCAGTGCTATTGTGAAAGAAACCTATTCGGGACGGAAGGTGAAGTCTTGGGATTGATGTAAATGAGCATTTCGTCGGCCGATTTGTGGTG
>JAQWPZ010000321.1 GCA_029245125.1 Rubripirellula sp. | reverse complement strand
AAAGAAGCCCATCTGGATGTTGAGTTGCAGCCAGTCGATAAATGGAAATTCTATGAGGCGGTCAGCACCGCTGACCATGTTTTGACCATTCAAACAGCAGATCAACAGCGTTATGCCAACATCTTATTGACTATCGGCGTTCGAATTGATTAGCCGAGTGGCGTGGCCCGTTTGGGATTGGAGCCATGGTTCCGGAACTTTCATCCAGGATGATTTTCGGGTTGGGGAGAGTGAGCAGGCGATACCTGCCGGATTCCACTCACGCGGAAGTCCGGATCCTTTAGCTCTCATTTTTGCCGTGTCTTAAATCTGCACTTCGGCCCGCCTCGCGTTTTTTTTCGACCGCCGCAGCAATGGGTCCCCGGCATCTCGCCTGATCAAGTGGTGAGATTGCGATTCGGTCGTCGGTGTACCCAGTGACAGGTCCCTGCGATCAGGCCTTCGGAAACAATCATGATTCCATTGATCAGGAACACAGTCGTTGGATCACCAATATCACGGATCAGCATGCCCAGCAGGATCAGTCCTTGGACGCCAACGGCCGTGTAGCCGAAAAAAGTGCTGAAGGAACTCGGCCGGATTAACAATCCGATCCACAGCAACAACATCGGTGCATTTAAAATCAGCATCATGCCAGCTTGTTGGTCGACTCCCCCAGAACTTAGGCAGATGATGGAGAAAGTCAGATAGGCAATGGTAAACAAGGCAACTAGCGACACCGGTAAAAGAATCGTTCTCTTCGTCGCTTGATGTGATGATGGACTTGAAGTCGTTGTCGGTGGCGAATAAGGATTACCTGGTTGAAGATTCACGGTGTTTGCCGCAGGTAACTAAGTAGATTCGACCGGCAAGTTTCCCAATGTTTTTCGACTGACCGATGTGGTACTCGGGCAACGGGCCATCCTGCTCGCACCAATCGGCGTTGGGCTTGTAGGGTTGTTTCCCAATCTCTCGGTTCTCCACGATCGCAGATGACTGCGAGCAGCTTTTGTTTGTCAGCAAGGGCAACGTTAATTCGCGTGCCAGCGGCTTGGAAACCGGTCCAGCACTGCAGTTCATCTGATTGCATCTCGGCCGCGATTGTTTGCTCTACGGCGCAATTGGTGTTGTTTGGATTGTGGTTTGGTGACCATTGTTTTTCGGCGTGAACCAAAAACTCGCGGAACAATCCGGCGGGTAGGTCATCGGCGGTCATCGAAGTCACTACAACCAGCTTTTTCCGTGCTCGTGTGATCGCGACGTTGAATAGATTTGGGGATTCCAGAAATCGCAGTGAGGCAGCATGGGAATCTTGATCGATCGATGTCGATAAAATCACGATGTCTTTTTCATCACCCTGTAATGAATGAGCTGTCCCAACCACCACGGCGTGTTTCGCAAGAGTCTCAGCCGGCAGATCCTGAATGAAGCGTTCTTTCATCGCGTCTGCTTGGTCTCGGAATGGACTTACAATTCCAATGCTGTCTTGTCGGCCCGACGCGATAATCGATTTGAATGTCTCCACCGCGCGGTCGATTTCGGCAGCATTGATGCTTGATTCGGATTCCCGCCGGCCATGAACGAACTCGACCTGGATAGCGATCTGCGGCGTCTTTGACGGTCGTTCTGTCATGATGTTCAGCGACCTGTCATAGAAATTTCGATTGGAGAAATCGATGATCTGTGGATGTGATCGAAAATGTTCATCGAGGCGGAAGAAATGCTTGGCATCGACCGTATCGGCTGCCGCATCAAACAAGCTTCGACGATAGTGGAATCTCTGCTGCATGATGGCGGGAATCTCATTACGCACAAAGGAGGCTTGCTCTCTAGCGCGACTTAGAAAGCAAACGTGACGCAATTGGTTTGGATCACCGACGACGACGGCCCGCCGACCCCGCATGAGGGCGACTGAGGCAAATGCGAGGTCACATTGCGATGCTTCATCAATGATCACCAGATCGAACAAGCCGGGTGTGGCTGGCAGGATTTCGCAAAGCGCTCGGCTTGTGCAAGCCCAAGCAGGAAACGCGTCGAGTAGCAATTCCGATGTGAGCGATTCTTGAAGACGGATCTTGATGTCTTCCCTGCGCCGCCTTAATAGCAGTGCCAGGTCTCGCAACGCCGTTCGATTCTCTGAGTCAGAGATCAGTGTGTTGATACTGGCTTGTCGAGTGAGTTGGAGTGATTCAATGACTGACTGGTGAACTTGTTGCTCCGTCTCGATCAAGGATTCCCAGGCTTGATCCGCAGGTGACGCAGTGTGTAGAGATTGCTCAATGTCATGCATTTCAACATTCAGCAAATGGAATTCGAGTGTCGATTGTAAGTCTTGCGGGGAAAACTGCTTGTCGGTTGGCAGCTTTAAAAGTCGACTTGCACGCGAAAGCTCCCAGCGAGACAGCCAGCGCTGAATCGTCCCCGGATTCTCACTCAATCGTAGCCGGGCTTGCTGCAATAGCCGTTCAGCTTTGCGAACATGCCGATCCGAGACCTCCGTCACAGGGGTTCTCAGCAGGCGGCGTGAGCGATCACGGGATTGATGCAGTTCACTCCAGCGTTGCTCTGCTTCGATGATGGATCGTAGGTCTTGCTCTAGTTGTTTTGATTGGCGAAGTAACTCGCTTTGTCGTTGCTCGTATTGGTCGATGCTGGCATTCGGGATACCGGCGTTGGCGGCCCGCGGGCCGGTTAAGTTTGAAATTTTTTTGGCGAGCTTGCGTTGGGCAGCCCGACCACCGGATCGAGCGATCGCGAGTGGACCCGCTTTGGATTCGACCTGATCCGCTATAACCTCAACCGCTTTGTCCATTTGAGATGCGACAAGTACCGTTTCACCGCGTAGCATTGCATCGAGAACAATCGCCGTGATTGTGTAGGATTTGCCGGTTCCCGGGGGACCTGTCACGACCGTCAAAGGGGCTTGGCGGGCGCTTGCAACGATGGCTTCTTGAGCAGGCGAGAGCGGCAACGGTTGTGCTTGGTCGAGGTGGCTACGTCGTGGTTCGGCTTGCGGGCTCGCTTTTGCAGTGCTTGGATCAAAGACTGCGCCGAATGCGGTTCGCGATAGGGGCATATCGCTCATTCCGCGAAGTTCACTGAGCGCGGACATCGTCCTCCCCACTTTCGGTCCGAATAGAACAGCGGTGGCGGGCAGGACGCGAAACTCGCTCTCCTTGGGAATACGCGGCAGATAGAAATCCACCATTTCAATGCGGTCGGTGTCATCTGCAGTCACATCGGACGCGAGCGTCTGTTGTTTGTTTGATCGAACGAGATCCGTTTCGCCAAGCCGACTGCTGCCAGCTTTTGTTCGCCTTCGTTCGGGGAGTTGACTGCTGACTGGGATCTCGGGAGCGATCAAACGGAATCGCTCCCAGAAATTTGAAAATTCTGTCGCATCAATTGGGAAATCCGGTACGCACTCGGAGAGCTCTGACAATCGGTCCTGCAGATCGTCTGGATCGCCAGTTAGTAATTCGCTTGCCAGGCCGTAATTGACGGTGAATTCGATCTCCTCGGGAATCAGTAATACTTCGTTGCCATCCTTGCGAAGTTCGACCGGGATTTCCAAGAGCGGGGCAAAGATTTGTTTTTCGCTTCGGTCTTCGTTGGATGGAAGGGTTCCAACCAGAAAGAGGCTAGCGAGAACCAGTGACATGCCATCACCAGAAAGTGAGACTCGTTTCGCCAGCTCGATCGCATCCGCATCGGATAGACACAGTTGTCCGTCCCGTCCAAGTTGTCCCTGTTCTGTCGCGGACAAAGGAAGTGTCGTGAGATCAGATTGTGCGGTGAGGTTGATCGCGCGTGTCGAGTCAGTTTGCGCGGCTAAGCAATCGTGGAAATGACGCACCAATTGCCAGTTGCAAATTTCGGGATGCTGTTCAGGATCAATCACAAATCGTCCTCACCAGATGTGCGTGCCTAGAGTTGCTTATCCAGGGTGGCATCTGGGGCTACCCGAAGCTTCTCGGTGGCGTTCTTTTTGCATGGTATTTTTAGCGTATGTGAGTCGGTTGCGATTTGTTTACGCGTTCAGCAGTGCTGAAGGCGGATTCAAATTCGAGCTAACCGAGCTGTTGCCACAATTGTTCGAAGGAGCGTCGGAACGCACGGAGTAAGCCATCATCGCTCGTGATAATGAAGTTTTCTTCGTTGTTTGATGCTGCGCTTCGTGTCCAATTGTAGCTTCCGGTGAGCAAATGCTCGCGATCAAAAATGGCATACTTGTGATGCATGTGGTACTCAGTCCGGTCCACTCGAACGGGAAGCCCTTGTCGCTCAAGTTGGTCCACGTCAGAACCTAGGTCAGCCGATTTGTCATTGTCCGAGATGATCCGGATGGCGACATCGCGGCGATGGGCAGCAAGAATCGCATCGCTGATGCGATTGTCGGTGATCGTAAAGACGCAAACGTCGACTGACTCTTTGGCTGATTCAAACAGTCGGATGATGCGACGGACGCAAGCGTCTTTGGGACTGAAGTAAGCTTCTGACTCGCCTTTGTTGGCCGCTTTGTCAGGATTCGGTTGCAATGCTTTGACGACATCCTCCAACCAATCGATGGCTTCTAAGGATCGTGGCTCGGACAATTCTTTGCGTATCAATTTGAACGCATAGTTTTGAACGTAAGCAAGTTGGTGATCATCGTGAGAAATGCGGTTCACAAATTTTGTGATGATCCGTTTCTCACCACGGGTTAAGCGGTAATCAGCAAGAGTTGCTTGAATCACTTCTTCGAGTGATGCTTCTGGCATGACAAGAGCCTCCGTGGGACAGGCGAATGAGGCTGTATCATAACTGAATTGACGTCCTCGACTGAAACATCGGGATGGACATCGAAATTCACCCGTTTTGTGTTGCTGAGCTGGCGAGGGTTGCCAGCTATTTCCTGTTGCCCATTTTGCCGCGTCATCACCCGCTTTCTTTCCTGGTCGCTTCCTTGTGTATGATGTCTTTGTCGCGTGGGTCTCGCTTATCTTGTGGGTGGGGTGCAACTACCCATCAGTCTCTTTGAAAGATCAGCATGTACAGATTGATCGGAACCGTCTTGTTTTTGGTCGTGAACTCTCTTTCGTCAAACGTCTTTGCGGAGGAGGTGGAGTCAGCGGCAGATCGGGTCCAAGCGGGGTCGTTTGTGTTTGAGTTTGCGACGCTGCAGCAGGGGCGTGACGCACTCGGAAGTCGCGACGAGTTCATTCGCCAGCTGAGTGCGTTTGATCGTCAAGTGCGAACGCAACAGAAAGAGGATCCGGGCGAAAAGGCTTTCTTGGATTTCGTGAGCGGTGAGGTCGTTGAATGGGACGGGCCGTCGCAGCAAGAATTCAAAACAGCGATCGAATCCCTCGGTGAATCCCTGAAGTTGATTCAAGGGCTGTCACTTGGTCCGATCTTGCTAATTCGGACTACAGGGAAAGAAGAATCTGGCGCTGCCTATACTCGCGGTAAAGTAATTGTCCTGCCCGTCGGACGACGATCGCAGAAGGATCGGCTGATTGCGCACGAGTTGTTCCATGTGCTCAGCCGGAATTTCCCTGAATTGCGAGACAGGTTGTACTCGCGGATCGGTTTTCGACTAACCCACCCAATCGTGTTGCCAGGCGAATTGGCAGAACGGAAAGTGACGAACCCCGATGCGCCGGAAATCAAGCATGTGATTGATGTTCAACTTGCAGAAGGAAAAGTCTCGACACTTTCGCCGGCGTTATTTGCGAGTCAACGCTATGTCGAGAATGCCGGCATGACGATCTTTTCGAACTTGGAGGTCCGGTTGATGGAAGTAGAGTCAGCGGGTGACAAGCAGTTCGTTGCCAAGTTGAAGGATGGGAAGCCTGTAATGCATCCATTGAATACGCCAGATTATCTTCGCCAAATTGGCCGAAACAGCCGTGTCATTTTTCACCCCGAAGAGGTGATGGCCAATAACTTTTCGATCTTGATGGTCGATCGCGATAGTGCGAAGGATCCGTGGGTCATTGACGCGATTGTCGAAGAGTTTGAGCGATTTGGTGCCGAAAAAGTGAAGTCGCCAACCCGTTAGAGTGCGGCGGCTTATACCATCTGCTGATCAAAGAGCAGGTCATGAATGCCAGTTGGAGTGGTTGCTTCGCTGGGAATCAAACTCCGTAGGGTGTTTGCAGGTCGATCCAAGAGTGGGCGTAAACGATTCATCGCTGGTTCTTCACTAGTGCAGAGAGTTGTTGGAACTTTGCTTCCCAGGGATTTGAGTCGTCCATTGTCGCCAAAATTCTTTGCAGTGATCGTTCGATTTCGGTGAGTTGAAGTCGACGGGCAACGCTGTCCTTGGTTTGCTTCGCTACGAGCATCTGGCATTGTGCCAAGTTGAACTGTGCCAGGAAAAGTTGGGTTGCATGGGTATCGGTGCCCGAAGCCGACCAGCGAGCGGTGTAGAGGGTGCTGACGAGTTTTCCCCATCCCCAAATTGATGAAAATCCAGTTGGTCCGTCGATCGCGGCCTGTACATCTGACACTTTGCCCGATGCGACTCCAAGATCTTGCAGCGATTGAGCGGCTGCAATTTGCAGTGAGAAGATGTTGGGGGTTTTGCCCAATACCTTTTCAATCGTTTGAATGGCTTCAGCAAGATTCCCCGATTTGCGGAGGAGTTCAATTCGTCGAAGCTGCGCCGATTGTATAGATGCCGGGGGGAAATCGGTGCGAGACATCGCGAGTTTGTAAATCGTGGCTCCCTCCGCAGCACACCGTTTGCTAGTTGTTGTATCGTTTGCTTGATCGGAAATTCGTCCCCAGGTTTCACCGAGCCAGAGCAAGTTTTCCGTTGGGAAATGCTGCTCGTCATCCATGATCGGTTGGGCGAGTTCGGCAAACTGGTCAATGTCTTGGCTTGTGATGGCTGGTTTTGCCTTCAGGCGATCAGCAGCCTTTTTTACCGTCGATACTAATCTTGCCTCTAAGTCAATTTCAACCGAATCGATCGTCGCGACAAGCTGTTCGAGTGTCTGATTGGCGGCCGCAGAATCTCCGAGTTGAAGGTGCGTGTAATACAACGCGTCAAAAAGTTGTTTGGTGGTATATTCACTGACCACTATGTGCCCTTTCTTTTTTGGGGCGTCGTCTAAACGAATCTGGTCGATGATTGGTTTTTCATTGACGGTAAGCAACTGTTTTGCGTCCTGAGGCTGGTTTTTTAATAATGCAATCTGAGCGAGCGCAAGTCGCACACCGATGACGCGTTCATCAAGCGGTGATTCAGATTTCTCGGCCGTACGCAGTCCTCGTTTCAGCATCTGTTGAGCCTGCTGTAGTGAAGTGCGTTCGATCGATGTCGCTTCGTTGATTGCTTGACGGCGGGCCATCCGCCAAACGGCCATGCCGGATGCGACTTGCGCATCAGCATATTGGTTTGATTTTGCCGGTAGCCGGCCGTAGATTTCGACTGCCCTTTTGGGCAGGTTGTAAGCCTCGTAAAGGTATCCAAGGTTCATCCAGATCGAATCCAACTGTTCGTCCTTTGGCCAGCGATCCGCAATGACCTCAGCAACGGATTGCATCATGGCCAATTCTCCTACCTGATCTTTGCTACCCCACTGCGTATCGCTTGCTTCTTGGGCAGCTGCTAAGGCAATCATTGCGGCTTCCTTGGTGGCTGGGTCGTCGAGGGTACCCCAGCGAGCAACGGCTTGGCCCATGACGATGGCTTCAGGCAGGTGGCCGGCACTATAAGACAGGTAAGCCAATAAGTAACGCATGCTGTTGACCTGTTCGGTGTCGTTTGCCTGCGCTGCCAAGCTATGAACGTGGTGAAGGAGTGCGAGTGTGCGGCCCATCGACTGCTTGTAGGCAGCGTGGTCTGTATCTGATTTGGTTTCCTCCGCTATTGTCAGGAGTTCCATGGTCTCCTCGTACGCGTCAAACGCATCTTCAACGCCCGAGCGAAGCGTCATGTAGGGTTGTGGGTCTGTCGAGATCGGAATCCGTGGTCGTGGTGTCTGTGGCTTGGGGAGTGCATACAGCGGAGCCGGCGGTGTTGGGAAGTTGTTCGCAGATTCCGTGGTTCCATGGCTATCGCTTCCAGATCCGTTATTTGCCTGAACTGATTCCTCAATGATCGGCGCAGTTTCTGGGAGTGAAACTTCAATCAATGGAACCGCGATCTCGGAAGTAGAGCCTCCACTCAAGGCCTGTAAATCCTCATTGGTGATTGCAGCCGGCAAAGTTGCTTCAGTGGTGGGAGATGATGGTGTCTTTGTTTGGGGGTCAGTAGTAAGATTTTTCGATTTGTCTGACGTGGGTGAAAAAAGGTGTTGTCGAGCGAACATTGCGAGGGCGACAATCAGCAGGATTGCGACTGCTGCGAGACCGAATAACGACAGTGGATCTTTGTTGCGACTCTTGGCAGGTAGGCGCTCGGAGTGGTTTTTTTCGGCGTTGGTGGTTGGCTCGGAGGTGTCGATTGCCAGAGGACCTGCCGGTTGTGGCAACTTGTCATTGGTCTTTGTCTTCGTTGCGGGTGGCGTCTGTGCGGGTGGTTGTTGCTTTGTTTGGGCTTGGTTGGTGGTCGGTTTGTTTGTTTGGGCCTGGCCGCCGTTTGGTGTTGCTGTTCCTTGGTTGGAATGCACCGGTTGTCGCAGCAGGATGGTCGGGACGGTGAAGCAGTTGCCGCATTCGCATTCGACAGCGACTCCAGCGTCCGAGCCAGGTATTTCGTAGACCTCATGACACAGTTCGCATACCACATCGATCAATGCTGTCGACGTGATGTGCCCACAAAATAGGAGTGCACCGCATTCGCATGTGACGAGGTGACCGATGTCATCCTCATTCAATTCGTAAGAGACATGGCAGCGAGGGCATTGGCCAATGTGCGTCATGCCATGGATATCCAGTGTCGTTTTTAGAACAAAAGAAGTCGCGGCCTCTGGTTGCATGGCCGCGGAGCGAATAAGGCGAGCAAGCATTTGAATTTCAAATTCGCCTGCAGCAGAGTTGTCTATTTAAGTTTGGGTTTGGGTTTTAGTTTCAAACCCCAGACAGGTCCCTTCATTGAATTACGTGGGCGGGGGTTTTTTTTGGACATTTCTTTCGCGCCGGGTGCGACCCCGACATCTTTGTACGTGCCGCCGTGTGCCTTTGCTAATTTCTCAAACAAAACGGCATCTTTCGGTTTTACTTCCATGCCGAGGGTGTGCAGCGGAATCTTCTTTTGTGGCCTTCCGGCAAAGTAGTTTGACGCACCATCGGTGAATGCACCATCGCCAAGCACAAAGATAACGTCAGGCTGTAGGGCGAACGCGGCAGTGATTGCTTCTTTGCCGTTCGTTTGCAAGCAGAGTTGAACGGTTTCCAACCAATACCTCAAAAGTTCTTTGTTCTTAGGCGTTGCTTGGACAAGTTTTTGCGCTGGGTTAGGGTGGAGCATTGGGTAGGCGGTGTCGCTGTAAAAAATTACGTAGAATCGCTGTCTGGCTGTGAGCTGGCTGACGGCAATCATGAGCTCATTCAAAGCAGTTTCAAATCGGCCACCACTCATGCTGTTTGAATTGTCGATGACGAAGACATAGTCAACTGCGGAGACGCGTTTTCCGAAAAAGCTGGCGCGCTTCATGGGACGCGCTTGGCCTGCTCCGGACGCGTTTGGTCGTGACGGTGGCTTAATTGCGTCGCCCTTGATCGCGCCGGTGAAGTCTGGCAAGGCAGCCGTCTCTTCTTTTACCACCTCTGCTTCGGCTGGAGCTTCTGCTTCTGTGCTTTCAGTCGGTTCGGAAATTTCGAGCGGAGTGGGCTCGATGATGACCTCCTCGATGACACTGTCGGAGGTAGGCGCAGAGGTAAGAACCAGTCCCTTGGGCTCGTCATTGGTTTGCAAGATAAGGCTAGCCAGGATCAAAATCAGGGCGACATGTACAACTGCACTGATCGCGGTGCCGCGGGCATGCCGCGTGAAGACGACACGCCGCTCTTCAAATTTCTGGCGTAGCCAAACGGCGAGCCATCGCCATCCCGTCGTCTCCTCTAGTTCGTGTTCGGCTTGTTCCAGGCGTTCTTGTTCTTCGAGTTCGGCTTGGCTGAGTTCGGCTAACAGGATCTTGGAAGAGGGTGGGTGAGCATCGCCAGCGTTCGGAGTTGGGGCTTGGACTGGGCTCACGATCGGGGCTTGGACTGGCTTGGTGGATGCTCCACTTGACTGCGTGCGATGCCATGCTTGGCGTTCCGCCGATAGTAAATCCTGCAAGCCGTTTTGCTTGGCCGAGGGTAGGTCCTTGATCGGTATCTCGAAAATGAGGTCGTCTCTGCCAACGAGCGTCTGCCCATGGTCGAACGGTCGGTAGAAACCGTCTTGCGTTGCCTCGTTCAAGTCGGTGGGGTCGATGCGATAAGCCTCACGTCCATTGGAAACGGTAATTTTTTCAGGCACCATCTTGTTCTCCTTTTCCAAATGGTTCGCGGCGATTCGTCCAATCGCCGGGTGGCTTCGCGATCTTCGATTTGTCAGATTGACGAACCAGTTTTTTTATCGATTTTGGTTTGGACGTGTCGGTCACGATTTCGCGTTTTGCGGTAACACGTTGCAACTTTCGCTCAATCCCCGGCAGAGGTTTTGTGCCGGGTGTTTCTGGGTGGTATTTGGGCTTGCTTGCTTTGCGATTTGGTGCGTTCGCCGATGGCGTGCTCGCCGGAATTGGGGCCGGTTTTACGATGGAGTGTGGAGGCTTATCTGGAGTGGCAGATTCAATGTTGGTGCCGTCAGGTTGTTGGATTTCTCCGGCATTGATTTTTAGTTTCCATCGTCTGAAGGTTTCATCGGACATGCCGTTGGCAGGCACCAGTCTCGTTTTGACAGGCTGGTTCAATCCTGGCAGTTTTGCGTAAAAATTTAAGCCGCCGTCGCGTGCGTAGTTGAAACGGAGGTCGACGGTTGTTCCTTTAGGAATGTCTTTGGGAAGGTCTTCAACAATTCCTTTGCCGATCCTGATCGCATTCTGTCCTTGGTCGTTTCCGCCTTCAATGATTTCAACTTTCAGGTTCGTCTGATGGTCTTGGTCTGTGCGAAATCGAACAGATCGGCTGGCGGGCAAGGTGGTGCTTCGGGGGATGATGACTTGCCGTTGAGAGTGTCCCGATTTTGTGTTTTTGGCTAAGACGCTGAGATCAAATGAATTGACGTCTTTGACTGAATATTCGGAGAAGCCGTTGCCTTCAGGTTGGAAACATATCGCGGCGTAGATTGCGGCGCCCTGTGCGACGGCTTCATCACGCGGCAAGGAGTCGTCGCATTCAATTCCTGACCATTGTGATAAACGCTCTCCAATGATGGGCATTCGGGTCGAGCCCCCAATCATAATGACCCGGTTCAAGTCACTCCATTCAACCATTGCCTCATCGAGTATGTCCTGGGCAATGGTCATCGTTCGCGTCACGAGGTCTTTGGTGATCTTCTGAAGTCGCAGTCGCGTTAGTTCTGGTTGGATTCGCTGGCCATGGAGTGTGAACGGAATTTCAACGGAGTGTCGTTGTGACAGCGCGTGTTTCGCTTGTGTGGCTTTCCGGAATAGGGCTTCCGCGGGCACAGGTTCGGTTCGCGGGTCGGTGCCAAATTTCGCAATCCACTGTTCGGCTAGATAGTCGGCAATTCTGCTATCCCAGTCGATGCCGCCGAGTTGAGCGTCGCCGCCTGTTGCGATCGTGCTGTATTCGTTACCGCGAATCTCGACTATCGACGCGTCGAACTTGCCACCACCCAGGTCATAGATCAGCACGCGTTCTGTTTGTTGATCGCGTTCGTTGGTGGAGCGTAGATGTTTGTGAAAGCCGTAGCAAAGTGCCGCTGCCATGGGTTCGTTGATAAGCTCGACCGTTTCAAGGCCAGCCAATCGACCGGCTAACTTGGTCGCACTGCGGCGTGGTTCTGTGAAGGACGCTGGAACCGTCAAGACCGCAGTGTCAAGCTTGCCGAGGATCGGTTCGGCATCAGCTTTGAGTTTGCGTAGTACCAGCGCTTGGCAAACTTCCGGTGGAATGAGCTGGCTGTGGTGTGGTGGATGGTTGCGATTGGCTTCGATATCTCGTCTGCCCAGTTGCACCATCCGCTCGGGATCGTCGCGGCCGGCCTCTTGAGCTTCTGAGCCCACAAGTGGCCCCGATCGGTCAAGGAAGACTGCGCTTGGCGTGGTCAAGCCGCCCTCAGCGCTGCGCAGAGTTTCGGGTCTTTGATTGAAGTCGAGATAAGCAACAGTCGAATGACTTGTCCCGAGATCGATTCCGACGGCTGGACAGGAACTTGCCATGATCGAGTAGAACACTTTGATTCGAGTAGATCACGACCAATTGGTGGAGCAGCATGAACCTGTTTGGCTCAGCTAGTCACTTAACAGAGACGTTGCATTCCGCCGCAATCGTGCTGGCAGGATTGATTGGATAGCTGTCTCGTTTCTCGCGATGCTCCCAGTTTAGTTGATTGAACGGCCGGAGTCATCAAACCCTCAAGCGGGTGGGCATACTGTCACGGTGTATCGGGCGGTTCGGTGGCCACTTTGCCTCGATTTTCGGATCTGTGCTTGGGCTCCCCGGCCCATGTTTTTTGTTCGTAATGTCGCAGCTACGCCTCTTCTGATTCGGAGAGGTTGGAAAAATCGAGGTGATGCCGTCGGGCCTGCTCTAGTAATCGGATAAGGATCACTGGGCGATCGGACTGCTGCGTGCAATCGGACTGCTGCGTGCAATCGGCGACAAGATTGTGGATCGGGCCGGAGTTGCTTCTTGGAACACAGCAGTTCAGCTTTGGTGATCGTGCGGCAATCTTGCGTTAACTTCTCAGGTCTTAGTCGAGGTAATCGCGATAACGCCTAGGTCTCTCTGTGGATGGAATCTCAGTCGATCCACTCCAGGATATTACGGGCGACGCACCATCGGGGTGGTTTGGGGTTGGAATCGCGTCCCAGAATCCAGTATTCGAATAGTTGATCGATGGTTCCATTCGACTTTTTTAGGACCAACCAGCTATTGATGAAATCCTGGAATTGCGACTCCTCGGCGACATAGTAATAGAGTGGGATTTGCGTGCTCAAACCTGCGGGCCGAACGACCGAGTAATTCGGGTATTTCAATGTCCAGGCGGAACCAACCTCGGCGCTTGTCACCAAGACGTCGGCGACTTCATTTCCTGTTTCAAAGAACTCTCTTTCACTGGCCACCTCGACGAACTCCAGTTTGGAGGTGATTCCAGCTCGCGTTACAGCTGCTGCTCCGGTTCCAAGTCCAGGGGATTGTTCTAGATTGCGGATTTCGTCCCGCAAGTTTTCCGAAGCGATGCTTCGCGCGACATAGGCGACACGGAGTTTGGATGTTTCGGCAAGTTGTTCGCGAAGGCTTTCGAGCGAGTCAAACTGTTTGCGTCGGTAATCGGGAACAACGATGGCCTGTGTGACTTGGAGATACGATTTCATTTCTGGCAAGGCGATCGCGTTGCCAATCGTTCCCTCGGATTGAGACATCGCAACGTCAAAGTGATCCTTTCGAAGACTGTCTACGATGGTCTCTTCGATTGGCACAAATTCAATGGTGACATTCAGGTCGCGTGCCAACTGATTGGCCATGTCCATGTCGAAGCCAACCAAGTCTTCTTCGCCGTTGTAGTAGCAGAAAGGCAGCTCCTCTGGGTTGAAGCCAATTCGTATGACGCCTCTCCGTAGGATTCGGTCGATTCGATCCTCGCCCAGTTCTAACTCACTCGGATTTCTTTCAGCCTTAGGTAGTACGGTGGATTCAACGGGTGGGGCCAGCAAGCTGCGCGACATGGTCAAGTCATCGCGACTAAACTGCTCTTGGAAAGACCTCTCGAGGAAGATGCGAATGCCAACAATGCCGATCAGCAGCATGATTGTTGTGGTAGCAAAGGTCGTGACGATGCGGCGAATGTTGAGATTGAAAATGCCGGTCAGGTAGCTGGCCGTGAGGACGGAAAAAGCGAATAGATTCATCGCTTTCATCAGATCCCCAAACCTTGCTGCGACAACGCCAACGGAAAGGTAAAGATTGAATATGTCTGTTGGGATTTGGGCCATATCCAACAGCATTGGGATGGTCACGATTGGTTTTGCGAATGAGCTAAGCAAGCCGGTTCCGATCAGCGGTAGGCTATCGGAGAGGGGAATCGCCAGTCCATAAAACCAAGCTGCAAACGGGATAAAGATCAGCCCGATGATACGACCCGCGTCAGGGAATGGGTAAGCAAGTTGTACCGTGTACCCGGCCGTAGGAGCATTCGAATCAGGGTCATCCATAGCGAGTCGCGTGAGTCGATTGACCGCTTCAGCAATCATTGGCATCACGACAAAGGTGTTTCCAATGACAAAAGCGGTGATCAGTGCGCTGCGGCTTTCCCTCATCACATCCCGGTAGGAAAAAGGGGTGCAGCAAGAAATTAGTAAGGGGAACACCCATAGGCTGATCAGCAAGGAAGCTGTTCCGTAGACCAGCAGGTATCCTTGCAGCAACTGAAACTGGAATGGCGAGATTGTCCCAGCTGATTTTGCCACGATCGCGAACATTCCAATGGGTGCAACTCGAACCACCATGTGATTCAGCTTCCCCAGTCCTTCCACCATGATTTCAATGTTGTCGAGCAACGATTCCCGCTTGGGGATTAGCATCAGCGAAATGCCAAAGCCAACCGAAAAGAGAACGACCGCTGGTACAAGTTCATTGGTTAGCGAAGCGAAGAAATTGGAGGGAATGAATAATGCCAGCCAATTCATCGGCTGGGGCTGGTCAAACATGGTGACGCTGAAGAACGATCCGCCTTCCCATTCCGGAAAACAAAACGACATGGCGATCAAAACACAGAGGGCGATCAGCCAAAGCAACAGCATGGTAGCCGTGCAGATCCAGGCCAGACGACCACTTTCGCCCTTGGAGAGCCGGCCGATATTGAGCACGAGCGACAAGACCACGTAGGGCAGGACTGTCATCTGCAACAGTCCAATGTAGGCGTCGCCAGCCCATCCGACCCACGCGCCTGACTCACCCCAAAAGATGCCCCAGGCAAGACCTGCGAGGACGCCCAGCAGCATCATGGTGTTGAAGCTGGGAAGCCAACGCCCTGTCGATTGGTGGACTGTGGGCGTTTGTGACATCTGTGATTGAAGATTCTTTGCTGTGACGCGAGGGAGTCCGCGCCAAGGGATGTTCCGCTAGCGCTCAGACGAGTCCTGTTCAGGCTCGTCCATTCTCACCAACGTCCACTGTTGTGTTTCACCATCCTTGAAGTGTACCAAGGCTCCCACTTCATTTTCCGTTAGGTTGTAAAGCTGAGTCTCCATGATCGGTGCGGACTTGCCTACTGGGCCCCAAGCAGCCCGTTGGGATTTCTCATCCACCATCCCCTCGACTTCGAATGAGTCTTTCGTTGCCAGGTTTTGGAATGTCCCGGCAATGATCCCCTCTTTACTGACAGCTAACTGAAGGAACATGGTGGCGTCCTCGATCGAGGATTCATCGGTGGAGCCCAGGGCGAAGACCCCGAGCGGTAGCCATTCCACTTTTTCTGTGTCGACTTCCTCTGGTACCGAAGCAGCGATTTCCTGGGCCTGAGTCGCGTACTCATCAGCCGTCGCGATCACATCACCTTCGTAGTAGACCTCGTCGCCCTCGTAATAAATCGTCGTTCCGTAATCACAGTAGACCGGTTGTGAAGGTGTGCTCACTAGCCAACCTGTCACTGCACCGGCGGTAGCCCAAGCCCACCAATTATTGTTTGGATAGTTGGCCCAGCCCCAGCGGTAGTTGGGGTGTCGGCCCCAGTAGCCTCGGCCATAAACAGGCAGTACCACTGGAGGTCGGTAATAGGGTGGACGCCAACCCGGTGGACGACCGCCCGGTGGACGCCAGCCCGGTGGGCGAGAGTTTGGCGGACGGTATCCGGGGCGGTGGCCGGGGGGTCGATAGCCGGGTGGTCGGTAGCCGGGGCGTCCATTTTCAGGAAGCTGAGCAGGTCGATCACCGATACCGGGTCGATCACCAATACCAGGTCGATCACCAATACCAGGTCGATCACCAATGCCAGGTCGATCACCGATGCCAGGTCGATCACCAATGCCAGGTCGTCCATTCTCTGGAAGCTGAGCAGGTCGATCCCCAATTCCTGGTCGCCCCGTTTCGGGACGTAGGGAGGGTCGATTTCCTGGTGCGGGTTTGGTTGAAGGTCGGTTTTGGAGGAAGTCTCGCGCTGCGCCTCCTCCGCTGGATGGTAGCGTCGTAGGCCGATTGAGATTCAAGAAATCATTTAGTTGTCCACGTGAAGGTTGAGTCCCAAGCGATGGTCGCCCGGAACCTCCAGCCGACGGAAAACCTGGTCTTCCGGTAGAGGGTCTTCCGGTAGAGGGCAATGTAGAGGGTCTTCCAGTAGACGGTCTTCCAGTAGACGGTCTTCCAGTAGAGGGTCTTCCAGTAGAGGGTCTTCCAGTAGAGGGCAATGTGGAAGGCCTTCCAGTGGACGGTCTGCTGGTAGAAGGTCTTCCTGTCGACGGCCGTGATGTGGGCATCGAGGGCCGTGATGTGGGCATTGAGGGCCGGGAAGAGGGACGGCTCATCGACGGTGAGCGATTGATCGATGGTGAGCGAGAGGGCATTGATCGCCCCATGCTGGAACCACCGCGGCTCATGCCTCCACCGCCTCGGCTTCTTCCTCCGCCACCGCGTCCGCGCTGTGCTAGGCAGATATCACTGCAGATCAGTGACACCATTAAAGCGGCGCACACCAAGACATACAGGAAACGTTCGGAACGCTTCATCCCAACACCTATTTCAATGGAAGGGTAATGTTTCATTTTCGGATCACTGTGACTTCGTCGAGATTGGGTAACAATTCACCATCAATGACTTGGTTGATTTTTTGCCATGTGTAGTTCCCATCGTCCGTGGGTCGGAAGACACCGACAAAGGAACCGGCCGATCCATCTGCCAAAGTGGCGACGGATTGTACCTTCCATTTGTTGTCTCGCTGGGTCCAGACTCCACTGACGAAGCCACCATCTGAGTCGAATAGCCAGCTGCGAATTTTTTCCTGCTTCTGATCCCAGCCAATGAGTTGCAGCCCGGATGATGTTACGCCATCCGAAGTCGTGACCGAGTACTTGCGACTGATATACGTTTGGTTGGAAGTCCAGTTGCAGTCAATCTCGATTGTAAAGCCTTCGCCGTTGTCGACCCATTGGCCGATCAACCAATCTAGTCCTTTCAGCTTTTCGTACCGCAACGGGGTAGCAGGGGTTTCTTGTTCTGTGACGCGATCAATCAGCCATTTGTCGCCATCTTTCACAAAAACAGTTTCGTAGCTGGTTTCCGTGATTTGGTCTTGATAGGCCACGGTGGCACGCCCTGTTTCGACCGCCACCCGAGGTGAAACAAAGTCAATTGACTCACTCAGGAGAGTTAGTTTTCCCACTTCTTCGGAGCTTTCGAAGAGTGTTTTGAACTGCGCGGTCATGGCCTCGCGTCCGTCAACTCGCTCACTGTGGACGCGGCTGATGTAGACACCGTTTTCAGTCCAGGAGTTGGCCAGTTTTTCGAGTTCTCGCGAATTGAACGCATCCGCATACATTGCGATAGCGCTCTCAATTTCTGCAGTCGGGTTTTCCGCTGCTGATTCGGCTTCTTGGCCGGAAACCGTGCTCAGTCCCAGTGACAACCAGCAGGGCAACGCGATTAAGAAACGATATTTGTGCATTAGCATGATAAACTTCGGCGGCAGCATTCCAGGGAGCGGCAATCGACGTGGGTGAAACGCTCCATCTTAGAGTCCTCTCGCGGTCGCGAGGTTCCAATATGGTGGTAAAGCGGGTGTTTTATTAACGCACACGCCGCGTCTCTCGTTCAACATACCTTGCAAAATGGAGCGAATGCAGCTCTTCAGTCGAAATCACGGCTCGATGATTTGGGTGGTCTGGGTGCTGGGTTTTGCAAGATTTGGAGTTTTTTCAGCCACAAAGACTGTTGGGCCTAGAGCGAAGGAATTCGTGTGTTTAATCCCTGGTGGCGGGAATCTTGGTAGATCGGGGCTGAGCTTCTCCGGAAATCGGCATGGGCTCGGTTGGAAAGTGACTGGTTGTCTACCTCGTCTTGACGATGCATCATCAATGATGAGTTGCGGAATGCAAACTTCTTCGCGGACATAACAGCCATGACTTCACATCACGAATCGATTCTAAAGATCGGCGAGGCTCTGAACGCTGCAGTCCTGGGACAGCAGGCGGTTGTGGAGCGGTTGTTGATCGCTCTGCTCGCGGATGGTCATGTGTTAATGGAGGGCTTGCCAGGCACTGCGAAAACTCGTTCCATCAAGACGCTTTCGAAGTTGGTTGAAAGTGACTTCAGTCGAATTCAATTCACGCCAGATCTGTTGCCTTCAGATGTGACTGGCTCGGAAATCTATCGGGATCAGACATCGACTTTTGATTTTCAGTCCGGGCCGATCTTTGGGAACCTTGTGCTTGCTGACGAAATCAATCGAGCGCCGGCAAAAGTCCAGGCAGCATTACTCGAGGCAATGGAAGAGCGGCAAGTCACCGTCGCGGGAACAACTCACCCTTTGCCAGAGCTGTTTCTCGTCCTGGCAACTCAGAATCCGATTGAGCAAGAAGGCACTTATCCCTTGCCCGAAGCCCAGATGGATCGGTTTCTACTGTACGTTCAAGTGCCCTACCCTGCCGACGAGAATGAGCTGGCGATTCTGCGTTTGGTGCGCGGTGAGAAAACCGGACAAGTGGAAGAGCCGCAGGCGACGCCTCAGGAAGCAATTTTCGCCGCACGTAAAGAAGTCAACGCAATTCATGTCGCTGAAGCAGCTGAGCAATACATGGTTGATCTAATCATGGCGACGAGAGAACCGAGTCGCTACGGTGGTAATCTCGAACAGTGGATTCGGCTTGGGGCTAGTCCTCGTGGCACGATTGCATTGGATGCGGCTGCTCGCGCTCATGCGTGGTTAGCAGGGAATGAGTTTGTGTCACCTGAGAACATCCGTGCAGTTGCACCTGCTTGTCTGGCGCACCGTGTTCACCTCACTTATGAAGCAGAGGCAGCCGGAGTGACGCGGACAGGTGTGATTGATGAGGTGCTCAAGGTTGTTGTTTCTGTGTGAGTCGAATACCCATGCCAGCCCACATTACAATCGACATTGACGATCTGGTCATGCTGAAGGCAGATGCGAGAGGCTTCTCGTTTCTGCCGAGGCAGCCGGTTCATTCACTCTTGGCGGGGCGTCATGCTTCGCGACTGCGTGGCCGTGGACTTTCCTTTCGGGAGTTGCGGCATTACCAGCAAGGTGATGACATTCGAACCATTGATTGGAAAGCAACGGCGCGGCTCAGGTCGCCCTATGTGCGAACCTACGATGAAGAGCGTGAACGGCCGGTGCTGTTCGTGGTGGATCAACGATCGCCGATGTTTTTTGGCAGTCGGCGAGCAATGAAATCAGTGGCCGCTGCGGAAGCGACAGCGTTAGGTGCTTGGCGTACACTTGATGCCGGTGATCGGGTTGGTGGTGTTGTGTTTAACGAATCCGAAGTCGTTTTAGTGCGGCCGCATCGAAGTCAAACACGAGTGCTTCATCTTCTACAAGAGGTTGTTCGGCTGAATCATCGACTTGCCGCGGCAGATCCGCCGGTGGGATCGATAACTATCAATGATGTTTTGGAGCGTGTGCTGCAATGTGCGAAACATGACCACTTAGTGGTTCTGGTTAGTGATCTTGATGGGGCGAATGAACGCACGCGGGAATTAGCGACTCGCTTGGCCGCTCACAACGACATTCTGGTGGTTGCCGTCTATGATCCACTTGGAGCATCGCTTGTGGGTGATGCTGATATGCTCGCGAATGATCGAGGTGAGATTATCGAGATCCCCCGTGATCGAAAATTTGCGGAGGCTTTTCGGCAATCGTTCCAGCGCCGGCTCGATGAATGGACGAAAATTTTCCACACCATAAAAGTTCCCGTACTGCCAATCTCCACTTCTGATCCAGTCAGCGATCAAATTCGAGAGCTTTTTGGTCATCGGGTTTCCGTCTAACAGCAAGCTTCGGTCGTGAATAATACCGATCCCACCAGTCTCGATCGCCTGCACGACATTGTCGTGCCCGATCCCATACCCTGGTGGCCACCAACGCCAGTTTGGTACGTCATCGCGATCTTCGCTTTGCTGGTGATTGCTGGGGTGATGTACCGACTTTGGAATCGCTGGCATTCCAACGCCTATCGCAGGGCAGCGGTACGTGAACTTGCCCAGGCAGACTCAGTTCTGGCGATCGGGCAACTGCTTCGACGGGCTGCTCTAGCTTGTTCGCCACGCACGACGATCGCCACGCTCGGTGGCGGTGAGTGGGTTGATTGGTTGGTGAAACGAGTTGATGTGCCAATGCCAGAATCTGTCCGCGAGCAGTTGATCAAGGGAGTGTATGAGCGACCTTCGTCCGCTGACGACCTGTCCGCTCTTCGGCAGTATGCGTCGGATTGGATTCAGAGGCATCCAGATTCCACCGAGTCAGAAACCTAGCATGGATTCAATGCAACCATTCGAAAACGCTGTGCCGGGATGATTTCATTCGCCTATCCGTGGATGTTTGTGCTATTTCCCTGCCCGTGGGTTCTCCGCGTGCTGATGCCGCCAATGCGCCGCCCGGACGTGTCAGTCCGAATTCCTTTTGGTAGTCGGGTTGTGGAATCTTGCAAAGGTGGCGGCGGCATTCCCGTGCGCCGTCATTTCGCATGGGCCGTACCTGCATTGGTCTGGTTGCTCTGTTTGGTTGCCCTCGCGCGACCCCAGGAGATTGAGCCGCCAGTGACGAAGGATTTGCCCACGCGTGATTTGCTGTTGCTGGTTGATCTTTCCGGTTCGATGCAGCATGAGGATTTCACAGATCGCGAGGGAAACACGGTTGATCGATTGACCGCCGTCAAAGAGGTCGTTGGTGACTTCTTGGTGCGCCGCAAGGGAGATCGCGTCGGTTTGGTGGTGTTTGGTGATGCGCCCTATCTGCAGGCACCCTTCTCGACCGACCTTGATCTGTCACGGCAATTGCTTGAGCAGTGTGCCGTTGGCATGGCCGGGCCACGGACTGCTTTTGGTGATGCCATTGGGCTCGGCGTGAACTTGTTTGCCAACAGTGATTCGCCAGCCAAGACAATCATTGCCCTGACCGATGGCAATGATACGAAGAGCCAAGTGCCTCCCGTGGAGGCGAGTCGCGTTGCCAGCCAACGCGGCATCCGCATACATACCGTGGCAGTCGGTGACCCAACGACGGTGGGTGAAGAGCAGCTCGATGTCGAGCTGTTGAAAGAGGTCGCGTCCACTGCGGATGGGAACTATTTTTACGCGGCGAATCGTGAGGAATTGGAGGGTATCTACGAGAAGCTGGACGAGCTTGAAACTCGCCAGGTGAAAACGATCAGCCATCGGCCCCGTCACGACTTGTATCACTGGGTCCTGCTGTTGGCACTCGTCGTTTCGGTTGTTGAAAAGGCCTGGATTGCGATCTCACGCACCCGTGAACGGGCTGCGACTGCTGTGCCAGAAAGAGTTCGTGTCAATGCGGCAACTGGTAAGTTGGAGGTGACGCCTTGATCAATGCAATTTCAAATTTTCACTTCATTCGACCCGCATGGTTGCTGTTGATTCCGTTGACGATCACCGTCTGGTGGTTTTGGCGAAAGCAGATGGATCCGCTGCGTGGTTGGCGGCGACAGGTGGTTCCGGAGTTGCTCGATGCACTCGTCCTTGGTCGTCCTGCACGACGCAACGATCGAGTTCGGTTGCTGCTGATTGTCTGGCTGCTGGCAGCGGTGGCCATCGCAGGACCGACGTGGCGTCCCGAGCCCAATCCATTTGCCGGCGACGCCGCGCCTTTAATGGTTCTGTTGAAAGCAGATGCATCAATGGATCGGCCAGTGCCCGCTCCGTCGATCATTGAAAGGGCACACCTGAAGTTGGCTGATCTGGCTGAGGTGCGGAAGGGTGAGCCGATGGGTTTGATTGCCTATGCGGGATCTTCGCACCTCGTGCTCCCACCCACGGTTGACACCGCGGTTGTTGCATCGATGGCGACGGAGGTGAGTTCCGTCATTATGCCGGTGCCGGGGGATCGGCTTGATCTTGCATTAACCGAAGCAAACGCGTTGTTATCCAAATCTGATAACGGGGGTTCGATTTTGGTGATTGCTGATTCCGTTGCTGATGTGCCGCGGGTAGTTAACGCTTACCAAGAGACGAATCGGTTCCCCATTCAATTTCTGGCGGTAACCAATGAAGAAAATTCTGAGTTTGCATCACTGTTGCAGGCGAGCGATTTGCTAGGCGGCACGGTGCTTTCTGCGACAATCGATGACGGAGATGTCATCGCAATCACGAAGGCTGCTGCGAGTTACGCAATCACCGGTACAGCAGGCGCCACTGATCGTTGGCAAGAGGCGGGCTATTACTTGGTGTTGCCAATTGCATTGATCACCGCGTTTTCGTTTCGTCGTGAATCACGGAATCAATCGGAGCAAAGCGAATGAAGCCGTTTCTATTTGTCACCGCAATCACTTGGGCTAGCGCAATCACTTGGGCTAGTCTTTGGTTGACACCTAATCAGCAAGGTCAACGGTTTTTTAACCGCGGTGAGTTTAAGTTGGCGGCGGAAACGTTTGAGCAACCGATGTGGCAAGGGGCCGCGTGGTACCGGGCGGGTGAATTTAAGCTGGCGGCTGATGCCTTTTCAAAACAATCGACAGCAGAGGCATACTTCAATCGGGGAAATGCCTTGTTGATGCTTGGGAAGTATGAGGATGCTGTCACCAGTTATGATCAAGCGTTGAAACTCAATCCGGACTGGAACCAAGCTTTTGAGAATCGACAACTTGCAACGGCGCGAGGCAAGCTGACTGAACAGACTGGCGAAGAGTTGGGGGATCAGAAAGTCGGTGCTGACGAGATCGTGTTTGACAATAAGAAACCACAGAGCGGTCAGGAAACGGAGCTTGTCGCCGAACAAGCCGCTTCAGACAACGCGGTTCAGGCGATGTGGTTGCGACGTGTTCAAACGAAGCCAGCCGATTTTCTGCGGTCCAAATTTGCTTACCAGCAGGCTTACGTGAAGGAGCAGGACGCAAAGTGAATTGCCGACTTGTTTTGATGGTCGCCTGCATGCTGTTGTGTATCCGCGCAGCGGCTGAGGTGCAGCCAGCTGTTCTCGATGTATCCGATTCGGAAATCTGGACAGGACAGCGTCTGCGATTCTATGTCGAGTTGCGGTCACGCGGTTCCTTCTCCGGAGCGGCGAGTTTCTCTATTCCGCGAATTCCCAAGACTGTGATCCTGAAGGTCAGTAACCCGGTCGTCTCATCCAAAGAGATCGAGGGTGAATCCTGGTCGATTCAGCAGCATGAGTTTGCGCTTTTTTCTCAAGCAAATGGGCGGCTGCAGATACCAGAATTTGAGGTTCGGTTCGGCAGACGTGACGGTTTTACTGGCCCCGTTCTTGATGTTCGGGCAATGGTTCCCGCCGCGGAGGTGACGATTAAACGACCGCCCGGCAGCGAGCGGTTTCGGTTTTTGATCACGTGCAAGTCGATTGAGATCAATGAAACCTGGGAGCCGTTGCCTGGGCCCGCTGTGCTTGGTGCTGTGTTTACTCGCACCATCTCTCAGAAAGCCGTCGGTATGACCGGTATGGCGCTGATGCCCCCACCCGAATCCACGGATGATGGAATTCGAGTCTATCCCGAGCCAGAGCAAATTCGCGACAACACGAATCGCGGCGATTTTACTGGTGAGCGAATCGACAAGATGGTCTACCTGATGCGGGAGCCAGGCACACGAACACTTCCCGCGATTACCTATGCATGGTGGGATCCATCCTCACAGGAAATTTACACCAAGACGTTGCCGGCTGTGACGTTTGAGGTTGCCGCCCCGCCAGAGTCGGCCAGCAGTCCCGTAAGTTCACAGTCGCACGCGTCAAGTTACAGGTGGTTGTTCGTGCTTGCTGCGGCATTACTGGTGGTTGGTTGGCAGCGGAAACGTCTGGTCAGCATGGTCACCGTCGCCAGCCAAACGTTTTGGAATCCAGAGCGGAACTCGGTTCGCGCTCTGCGACGTGCCTGTCGCCGTCACGATTCAGCATCCGCGAATACGGCTTGGCTGCAATGGCGAAGCTTGCAAGGTTCAGGTTTTGAAACAAATGCTTCGCTGAAATCGGCGGTCAGTGAACTGCAGGGGGCAGTTTACAGTAAAGAACCAGATGGCCAGTGGGATGGCGCGGCATTGGCTATTGCCTTCACGCAGCAGTTGGCGACGGCAGCTAGCAATCTCCATCAAAGCAATGAACCCTCCTCCTTGCGGCCCATGAATCCAGCTTCCTGAAGTGGTTGGATCCCAAGGTTTGGACAATTCAGATGCAGACAAGCGAGTTCGTAATCTTAGCTCGACAGATTTGAACGAGGCGTAACTCGTTTGCCACTGCTGAAGTCTCTTGCCGTTGCCGATCGTTCCTGTGTCCAGTCTTGAAAACCAGTGCGAGTTGGTTTCGACGTGACCAGACTTTTCTGGCCGCCAAGCATCTGTCTGCAGTATTACGTGAAAATATCAGCTTGGCCCAAGGTCGTTCATTCGCACGGTCTCCATCACCGCCAAACGTTGAGTCAAGAATCTGATTTGGCTTTGACGATTTCCGCCAGCAAATCTGACACTGTTTCATCGCGATTCAGATTCCAATAACGCAATCCATCATAGTAGTGAATCTGTAGCGTTCGAAGTTCATCACCGCTGGTGATCAGAAGTTCGATAGGCGTTCGGTCGGAACTCTTTTGGACGGCGTCGGTCAATCGCTTGCCGCTCCACTTGTGCTTGCCGACGCCGATGATTTCGGCCGTTGGGGCTAGCCGCGCTTGGTCGGCAGGAGTCCCCAGCAGCACTCGCTGCACCTTTCCATCGGTCGCGACTGAGATACCGAGCGAGTCCAGTAAATCGATTCCGCGACTGTGGCGGAAGGTTGCCGAGGGGATGGTTGGTTTGGTCGCGGTGAGTTGAAATTTGTATCCCAGTAGTTCAGCGACGGCGGGGTCGAACTGTTGTTGGAACGATTCGACTCGTCGTGCAATGAGACCATCCCAATCGAATTTTGCGACCGAGTTCAATTGTTTGACGATTTCGTCGCGACTGAATGCTACAGGTAAGGTGCTCGATCGCGGGGCTTTGAAAAAGCTATGGCAAAAATCATCGAGAGTTTTTTTATTGTTGGTTGCCCGGCGGATTTGGGCATCTGCTTCAAGCCAGAACAGCATCCCCTCCATGTAATAATCTTGGCTGCGGCGAAGCCCGCTCCAACTAGGGCTCGCGGCGCGAAGAATGTGCGAGGCTGCTGCCGTGTCAGCTAGGGTTCGCCACTGTCTGCCCTGCTGATGCGTTGCATTCCGAAGTTCGACGAGCAGACGGGCCCGGAATTCATCCGCGCTCATCATTCCGCTACGGGCCTCAACAAGCTCACCGAGATACTGCGTCAATCCTTCGTAGACCCACAGAAGTTCTGTATCTTTGGGGCTATGGAAATCGGTTGTCAGCATACCCTCGGGACGGCGGTACTTGCCGCACCATGAGTGCAGGTATTCATGCGGAACTAGTAATCGGTCCCAACCCTTCAAAGCTTCAGCGGATTGGAGCGACTTGGGAGGTAAGACGTTGAAGGTCGAACGCATGTGCTCCAAGCCATTCTTGGGTAACGCATCGGTTACACCCAGCAAGATGTCAAAGCGATCGAATGGATGCGAGCCAATCAGTCGCGACGTCTGCGAGACCATCGAACGATACTTGTCCACGACTTTCGGATTCAAGTTTGTGGTCGCGTGATCGTCAGCAAAGACATGTAGCGTGTGGGGTGGGGAAAGTTCGGTATCTTCGGCCAATTCAAAGGATTGGTAGTATTTTCCGAACATGATCGGACTGTCGACGAGCGTTCGGAGTGAGACAGTATCGTACGCCTGGATGTTTGTGGTGGTCTTTGAATCGTTCTTTGTTTCAACGGCAGGCAGTGCAGTCGCTGCCCGCCATGCTTTGGGTAAATGAAGTTCTGCCTGGATTTGCTGATCGTCGATCTTGATGCCTTCTTGGTAGAACAGCAGCGACCCGGGACTGACCATTCCGATGTTGCTGCTGCCGAAGCAGTCATGACCAAATGAAGTGGTTGTCGGTTGATCTGCGATATAGCGAATCGAGACGTGTAATTCATCTTCGCCAGCAGGGACTTGAACTTCCATCCGGTACACCTCACCCGGCGTACGTTTCCACATCAGCAAGTCGCCGTTGGAACCGTGGATCTGCAGTCCGGCAATGTTCGCGATCGGACCGCCTGGACCATGTGAGCCGGGAACCCACTTGGGATACCAAAGGGCGACCTGGTGGGCATCGTTCTGTTTGGCGATGGGAATCACCAATTCTGCTTCGATCAATTTCCGCGGAAGCTCGCGGACGTCGATCGCGATCGTCATTGGATCGGGCGTTGCCTGTTGCTCGGCGGCGATCACGGATTCTGGCGAAGCCGAAATCAGCAACGCAATGATTACGACTGCAAAATGGATCTGACGCTTCATCAAGCTTGGCTCCGAGGTGTGTTCAACCTCACTATTGAAATTAAGAAATTCGCCGGTGTGGTGTCGGGATCTAAAAAAGGAGTGAAAAAGTGTGACTTCGACCGGATGAAAAGGCTCTGATAACGAAAAAAAGTCGTGTGCTGTCGGCGAAACATCGAAAGCTGCGGTTCGGCAGAATAACGAAATGACTAGAAATCGCTGTGCTGGTCATAGGCTGGCGGAGGACGAGGCTAGTTTAGCCACCGACCTCGCTTGGTGTCCGTCGTGTCACTGTCGGTCGGTCCGCCAAGTGCAATTCCGTTAGTTTCGATATCCGTAATTCGCTCGATTGCGAGCTGCTTCATGGATTCGACTTTCTGCGGATACATATCGCTCAGGTTGTTTTCTTCAGCGGGATCATCGGACAGATTGATCAGGACAGGACCTTCGTCGGATCCCGGTAGTTCTTCGATTGCATCCAGATAAAGTTTCCAGTCACCGACACGGATCGCCTGAGGCACACCCCATCCGTGCCAAACCAGCAGGTCGTTTCTGCCGTGGGTATGACCAGGCTTGGCTGTGAATGTATCCCACACGTTGATGCCATCGATTTTTGGTTGGTCCGTGGTGATGGCAGCGAGGTCGATGCCACAGGCTTTTGCAAGAGTTGGCAGCAGATCAATTGCCGCGGTGATTTCGTCACTCGTGCGACCGGCCGGAACCATTGCCGGCGCTCGAACAATGCACGGAACCCGGTTAGCGCCTTCCAACGCACTCCACTTCAGGCCGCGATAAGGTGTCGCCCGAGCCCATTTTTTCTGACCAGGCTCCGGGCCATTGTCGGAGGTGAATATCACGATTGTGTTTTGGTCGAGGTTGCAGTCGGCGACCGTTTCGAGAATCTCCCCAATGCGACTGTCCAATTCCTCGACCACATCGCCGTAAGCGGCCCGGTTCGATTGTCCTTTCCAGTCGGGATGTGCTTGGGCGGGAAAGTGAGGTGCCGTGAAGGGAAGGTAAAGGAAAAACGGTACGGCTCGATTCGCTTTGATGAACTTAATCGCTTCGGTTGTAAACTGCTCGGTCAAACGTCGGTTGTCGAAAGGGTCTTCAATCAACTGCGGACCACGATACAACTTCTTCGTTTGGTTGTTACTCTTCGTGATGAAGAAGTTTGTTTCAAATCCTTGATTCATCGGCAGTAATGATTTCTCCTCGCCGAGGTGCCATTTACCGCAGAGTGCAGTTTTGTAGCCCGCCGTTTGGAAAACTTCCGCGATCGTTAAGGCTGCTGGTGCGAGTCCGTTCTGGGGTTTGATTTTGTATCCTCCGACTCCTCCACGCCAACCGAGCCTGGCGGGATAAGCGCCGGTAAGCAACGCCATCCGGGAAGGAGTGCAAACTGTGCATCCGGCATAGTAGTTTGTTAATCGCAGACCTTCACTTGCCATTTTGTCTAGCACTGGCGTTTTGATCGCCTCGCTGCCGTAACAGGAAAGATCGGCGTAGCCGAGGTCATCAGCCATCATCAAAATGACATTTGGTCTTGTTGCACCATCGGCGGCGGGGATCAGTTCCGCGAACAAGCCATTTGCGAGCACAAAGGTGAGTGCGATCAATGTTCGGAACCGCCGACTGGCGAACTGGTTTCGGATTTGCGTCGCCGAAGGTCTGGGTGTTTTCATTGATCTTGGGTGGATGCCATTGCGGGCAGCCAGCTGGATTGATTGAGATGCGTTCTTCATTCCGGGTACGCCGCATCTTAGCTGATCAGGCCGTCAGCACGTGGTTTTTGAGCATGACTGGTGAAGATGGCCGTCTGAGAATGCTGTCGAGGTTGCGGCCATAGGTCTTACCGGTATGCAGGCAACCTATTCTCTTGGTACTGCTCATAGGTGAAGGTCAACGCACTCTGCAGCTAAGACTTTCGCAGCGTTGTTTGGTGGCAATCTTCGGTCCAGCGTCATCGTGATCGGAAACACCCTTGCAACTCGCGGGACTTCACCGAGTCTGTCGGTTTTGACTGGTTCAACAGGTGGCGATTGAATTGTCGAGGAATCTGCGAGTGCCGTTTGTTGCTGATACCAAAAAAAATCGCCGCGCTGGGGTTGCGCGGCGATTTTTAAAATTAGGCAAACTTATCGTCTTCTGACTTCGATGACGTATTTCATCAGGTCATTGAATTCTTGGCGACTTTTCAGTTGCTTCACAAGATTTGCGGGCATCAGAGACGTTTTGGAATCCTTAGCCTGCTCAATGTCATCCTGTGCGATCACAACTGGTTTCGGGTTTGCCAAGTTCCTGAGGGTCAATTCATCATCGTCTTCGGAGACTCGGATGCCCGTGAAAATCTGGCCGTCCACGGTTAAGACACTCACTTGTGCATACTCTTTTTCGATCAACTCAGCGGGCCGCAAAATCGAATCAACCAATTGCTCATTGGTGAGCCGGGTTTTGAGACTTGCCAAATCTGGGCCCAGCCGCGCGACGCGTCCTGGTGGGTCATGGCAGGCGTAGCAGGCCGCAGCAGACTCGTAGAATAGCTTCTTTCCACGCAGTGCATTTCCTTGTGCAATCGCCTCAGCAGCAAGGTCGCTGGTGCTTTGCGCCATCAACTCCTTTTCAAGCTCATCGTTGGAGAATTCGACCTCCGGTTGCTTGTCAATCTCAGCCATCAATTCCAGCTCAAGCGGGTGCTGCTTGACAAGTTCTTCGGGAGTCCAGACGGTGAACCGCCCCTTGGTTTCGGAACGAATTCGAGCCACGGCTGAAGCATCGATCGTGTCAGCTTTGTTACCCCAGCTGTTGCGAACGAAAGTCAGCACAGCTGCTAACTCTTCATCGTTCAACAAATCCCGGAAAGCTGTCATTGGGGGTACACCCCGAGCTGGATCATAAGTCTTGCCATTGATTCGTATTTTTCCGTGCAGTCCGTGCAGGGCGAGCTTGATCAGGCGTTCCTTATTTCCGTTGACCCACGGGCTGTTGAGCAACGAGGGGTAAACACTTGCGTTCCCTTTGCCGTTCGCAAGGTGGCAGGTGGAGCAGTGAGACTCACGTTGGTAAACAACGGATCCCAGTTGGTACGCGTCCTTGTCTTTCCCTTTGAGGTGTTTCGGGGTGTCAAACTTGACAAACTCCAGTTCCGCAGGGGCGGCAAACCCGCTTGCACCCGACTCAACGTTATACCAAAGGTGTTTTACCGTTTTTGCGGCGTTGGCCGCGTGCGGGACCTTTGATGCCAACAGGGTATTAAGCAGTTCCTCGTTAATCACACCGTGTTGCTGATGAAGCCACAGTGCTTCGAGTAGGTGGTGTGCTTCGACTTCGCTGTCCGGGTCGAAATTCTTGTACCACTTCTTTGCTGCGGCAATCACAGCATCGGAGTCTCGAGCACTGAGCTCCACGCGTGTTCGATGTCGTACGCCATCAACGGGATGCTTCAGGTTCTCGAGCAGGGTCTCAATGGGCTCACCCGCGATTTTGACTGGTTTCTGTAGTGGCCGGCCTTTCACGGTCAGGCGAAAGATTCGCCCGTGTTTGTGATCACGATTGGGGTCTCGGATGTTGTGCTGCATGTGCCCAATGATGGCATTCTGCCAGTCGGCAACATACAACGCCCCGTCCTCGCCGATGATGGCGTCGGTGGGGCGGAAGTTGCGATCGGCACTGTTGAGCAATTCGACGCCTGGTGTTCCCCAGACCTCACCGAGCTTTCGATTCTTGCTCATGTCGGCGTTTCCGCCACCTTTGATTTTGACATCGACGGCAGCGACAAGTTTGTCACCATTGAAGAATTCAATCTTGCCGTTGTTGAATCGTTGCTCAAAACCTTTGCGATTCCAAACTCGGAATTCCGAGATTTCAACGGGAGCGGGGAAATCACCCTTCATCCATGGGTTTTTCTCTTTTTTGGTGTGGGCGAAATTACCCTTATTGCCATCGACAAGCAGTGAGGCTGGGTATTCTCCCTTGTTGTAATCGCTTGACAAAGCGAGGCTGGCTGTCTTGGCAATGTTTTTCTTTCCACTCATCACCTCGACTTCGGAAATGTTCATCTCCTGAACACCATTCACACTCAGCTTGAAACCGGTGATTTTGTTTCCTTTGAGTGCCGGGTGGTTGACCGTGATGAGGCCACCATTCCGCGTGATGGAGATGTTCTCTGGTGCTGTTGCGACCACCGGTTCCGGCTCGGGAAGGCTGCCACCACGGTCGAGGCTGTATTGCTTGACTCCTAGAAATCCGATGGTGTTACAGATCAAGAAGTCATCTTGCAGCTCTTCGGGGAAGTGCTGAGATGAAAGAATCTCGTTGGCTGCGACCGGGCGGAATTCTTTCGTCAGCAGCGTGTGCATCTTGAATCCCTTGCCTTCTGGCCGAACCTGATAAGAGCGTCCACCCGTTCCATCGTTGGCGTAACAGTAGCCCCACTTGTCGAAACTGGTTCCATGAGGATTGGGGCTGTTGCCGGCGTGCGGTGTGATCGCGAAGGTACGCGGGTTGAAGCGATACATGCCCGAGGAGCCGATATTCAAGTTCGGCTTCCACGGGGTCTCGTGGTTGTGCACAAGAAAAATTCCGCTTTGCCAGTAAATGCCACCATCCGGACCCATCACCAGGTTGTTGGCCGCATGGTGAGTGTCGGCAGTTCCTAGTCCCTGCAGCAGTGGGTAGCGAACATCGGCTTTGTCATCGCCGTCGGTGTCTTTGAGGAATAGAAGATCAGGCCCTGAGGTGACAATGACGCCTCCTCCCCAAAACTCAAAACCCAAGGGGTTGTGAACATGTGCGAAAATTTTTCGCTCATCGGCAACACCATCGCCATCTGTGTCTTCGAAGATCATCAGGCTGTCGTTCATCTCTTTGCCGGGTTCCCACTTCGGATAGGTGTTCCAGCTTGCGGCCCAAAGTCGTCCTTTTCCGTCCACCTGTAGTTGCACTGGATTTGCTAAATCCGGGAACTGTTCTTCCGATGCGAATACATTCAGTTCGTATCCTTCGGGAACAGCGATTTTTATTCGCGATTCTTCTGGTGAAAGGTAGTCAATGCTGCCTTCTTTGGCCGCGCTTGAACTGGCACTGCCACCGCCAACGTTTGAAATCACTTTTACCGGAGGAGGGACGTTGCTGTCGTCAACCTCGTAAGGCTTGTTGGTTGCTGCTGCCCAGATCGCTTTGTCGCGATTGGCGGTCATGACGTCCAGCATGACCAATTCGTGTTTCAGTACGTCGGCGTTGCTTTGCCCGTCAACGAATTTGAGTCCTGAACGACCGCCCCAGATGTCATTCCCGTCTGTGGCGTGGTAGCGATTGTGCCAGTGCCAGTTTTTGTCCTCAACTGCCTTGTACACCGCAGCACTCGCGTCGTTGGTGTTCCCAGTCAGTGCTGCTGAGATAATCTTGGCCAGGCTGCGGTAACCTTTGGCGTTCAGGTGAATTCCATTCAAGGTGAAGCGATCGCTGCTGCTGCGATAGAGATCCAGCGAGGGGCTGAAAAGGTCAACAAAAGTTTGTCCTGTTTGTTCCGCGGCGCGCTGCGTTGCCCTGGTGTAAAGGTCCAGGTTCTCATTGAGTTCGATCCCATCTGGCAGATGGCGGTCGCCTTTGTTCTCGTACGCGATTGGGCTAAACAGCACAAATCGCAGGTCAACACCTTTCTCTTTTCGGAGGGCTGAGTACCGCTCGACCAGTTTGACCAGTTCACCCTGATAGGCGTCAGCCCCCTCCTGACCCGCGAATGACTCGTTGTAGCCGTACATCATGAAAACCACGTCGGGCCCAACATGCTGTAGGTATTCTTCGTCGTTGGTGAACCCTTTGTTTCGGGGACGCTTGTTGACCATGTCGCCCGAAAAACTCATGTTTCGGAATTTGACGTTCATCCCTTGGAGGTGACTCTGCAGAACCGTCTCGACCCACGGAGCATGCTGCATCCTGTCAGCCAAGCCGTTGCCGTAGATTGCGACCACATCGTCCTTTTGAAACTCAAACGGCTCTGCGGAATGGGTTGTGAGCACTGATAAGAGAAACAGGCCAACACCGAGTAATGGGCGAAGGAGCTTCGTGCCGGGGAGAAAATGCATGGGATGCGTCATTTATTCAAATTTGCCTTGTCTCGTAATCTTCCTGTTGGCCTGCCCAGTCGTCCTCGAGGGCTGCCCAGTTTCTTCATAGAACCCAGTGTCCTAACAGACCTCAGTATCTTAATAGAACGAAGCTGGCTCTATCGGTTAGATAGGAAAAAAACCGGCTGGCTGCATGGTGTCGTACCCGCTCTGCGTCGAAAGAAATAGCTTCCTGCCGGGGGGGGAGGTGGCGTGTGGCTCGTCAAGGTATTGCCGGTTCAGGGTGGGTGGGAAGTTCTCCGGGGAACCACCGAATTAGGTTTGCGGCCGGAATTCACGCTGTTTTCGGTTGGTCATCGCCGAAAGCTGAGCCAGCCAGGCTCGGCTGCTTGGCCTCAAGGGGTGAGCCAGCGAATCGGCAATGCCCTGCTTCCAATCGGCTGGCGGGCTCTCTGATGAGCCGGCCGGCCTGAATGACGCAGGCAGCGTGATTGTCTGAGCGAAGGGCATCTCCATCTGGTCTTCAATCGGGAGGACGCTCGGAATGCTCGTGATTGACGCCTATCGGCCGGACTCGCCGCAATCCCTCGGGTTGTGAAATGGCGATCTGAAAGTCTCTGATCGCCTGATGCATCTCTGTGCGTCCTTGGAATTTCTGTGCATCCGAAAAAATCGGCACGAAAATGAAAGAGAATGTCAGGATGTATAGCCTCGATCCGTTCTATCTATATGACACCTGTTTCCAACGAAGACGTCCTGCGAATTTTGATGAGATCCCGCGACCGCATTGCCGCGGCTGCGTGGGTCGTTGTGCGCGATGCTCATGCTGCGGAAGACATCTTCCAGAACGTTGTGATCAAGGGGATGACGAAAGAAGTCAGTTTTGATTCGGATGGAGCGGTTCTTTCCTGGGCTTACATCACCGCACGGCGAGCGGCGATTGATTGGGTCCGCCGCCACCGAAATGAATCCTCAGCGCCAAGTATTGAGCTGATTCAGCAACTTGAGTCTGAATGGATCGAGGATCATGCTCGTGAGGATCACCGGACCGAAGTGCTGCGGGATTGCCTGCGGGAGCTTCCTCCAAAATCAAACGAGTTGCTCCGCTTGAGGTATTTCGATGGCTTGGCGTGCGGCCAGGTCTCTGAACAGCTTGGAACAGGTCTGGATGCGATCTATCAGAGATTGTCTCGTTTGCACAAAGCACTTAAAGATTGTGTTGAATCACGGCTTGCAGGTACAAAGGCGGTGGACGCATGAGCCAAAAGGATCATACATCGAATCTGCTAATCAGATATCTGGATGGCACGTTGGCCGAGGACGAGCAGGAGCGTGCTGAAGCGTGGTTGCGAGAAGATGCGGAGGCGCGGTTGATGCTTCGAACGCTCGCCGAGCAGGCCGTTGTGGCGGCTGATGTTGAGCGTGCTAAAAATGACTCGGCACCTCAGGTCTCCTACGCGTCCGGCGTGGATCAAAGATTGTGGGATCGAAGTTGGCATTGGGTATTGGCGACGGTGGCCGCCGTCGGCTTGATTGCAATCGTCGTTCGTCAAGCTGTTTTCGTGAGTGATGCAGAACACCCATTGATGACCGTTGTTGCCTTGAATGGTCCTTTTGAATGGACCGGTGACGCTGGACGAGTTTCCAGTGAGATCAAAGTGGGTGATCGTTTGCCAGGGGGAACAATGCAGATGCTGGCTCCCGATGCGTGGGCGGAATTTGAGTTCCCCGACCAATCGAGTGTCACCTTGACGGGACTCTCCGCTGTCACGATCTCTGCTGTCACGACCTCCGGGGGCAAACAAAAGCAACTCTATTTGCGGCATGGGAATCTGTCAGCGAATGTGCAGCCGCAACTCGTTGGGCATCCGATGTTGGTGAAGACGCCATCTGCGGAGCTGCAAGTTCTCGGTACGAAGTTTGACGTCGAGGCTGTCTCTGAGTTGACGCGGCTGACGGTCAATGAGGGGCGAGTACGCCTTAAACGCCTGATCGACGGTAATGAGGTTGATGTCCCAGCTCTCCAGACCGTCACGGCATCACTGGAAGACCAGAGCGTCTTGGCTCCATTCGGACATCAAGCACCTGTCACTCAGTGGCAGAGTGATCTGCGGGCGGATGTCGTGAAGGGGAAATGGTTCTCTTCCCATTGGCGATTGGGTGTCGCTCTTAAGAAGTCGGTGCGCTCAGGCGAAATGACAGAAGAGGCGGCACAAGCGGCATTCAAAGACGCTGTGTCATTGGCTGATGCCGCGGGTGGTGTTTGGTCGCTGCCGTCACCCTACGGATCGCTTGTAGTGCTTTCGCCACTGAATTCGTTGCAGCAACCGTTGCGATTGAATGCGAACACGAAGATGCGAGTTCGGGTTCGCGTTACCTCATCCACATCGCTGCGGATCGGGTTCAGTGTTTATCACGCGAATGGTGGATTCGCGGGTAAGTACAGCACCGTTGTCACCCTCGAGCAACAGTCCAATGCGAAAGACGATGGTGACGTCGTCATCAGTTTGCCAATCAGCCGCTTTCATGATGAACGCAATTCAGCTGAAGCAGCCGTCGGGAATGATTTGATGGATTGGTGGTGTGTGGCAGAGGGATCATCAGCCAAAGTCGAGATCGTACAACTCGAGATGACAGATGGAATTTGATCGAATCGAGTTTGCCAACGAGATACACCCATTCACCAAAAAGGAAATACAGGGAGGAATCAACGATCGGGAGATCCCATGGAGGTTGGGTTGATACTGTTTGTTACCAAGATGTCCGCTGCATGAACGAAAAGATCCAACTAACATCCACGCTGATGGCCTCTTGTTGGGCCATGCGTCCGGTCCAGATTTTGGCGAGGGCTGCCAAGTACCGATCATGGATTTTTGCGGCTTGTGGGTGGCCAAGGATTGCACGCCGGGTCTCGGCTGACGTTTCCGATCTGAGAGTTTCTGTTTTTTGGATGAATTGACATTGAGTACGAGCAATCAAAATTTATCGAACGCCGGGCAGTTGTCCGAGCGACGTCATGACTTGGATGCACTACGCGCATTCGCGATGTTGCTGGGGATTGGTTTACATGCTGCAATCGCCTACATCCCGAATATCGGAGCGGGCTGGCCAGTTTCAGATATCAACACACAGTGGGGATTTGGCGTTTTCCTTGCTGCTGTTCATGGGTTTAGGATGCCCCTGTTTTTTCTTCTGAGTGGTTTCTTTACAGCGATGCTGTGGCGGAAGCGGGGCTTGGATAGTTTGATCAGGCACAGGATGAAGAGAATTGTCCTGCCTTTGTTTTTGGGAATGTTCACGGTCGTGCCTGCCGTGTGGGTTGTTTCTATTTGGGCCGAAAATGTTGCGACCCATCAAGACGAGTTGCGTTTGGCAGATGCTTCGAGTTCGCCGCTATGGACAGCTGTTTACACAAATGATTCAGCGTTGTTGGAAGAAGCTATCGCGGCAGATCCAGAAATTGATCTCGACCAGCTTGACTTGCGGTCCGGAATGACGCCGCTCGCTCTCGCATCGGCTCATAACTGGTCTGGATTTGCTGGTGTGTTGTTGGATCACGATGCGAACGTCGATGCACGTTGCCGTGATCAGGGTACTGCGACTCACGCCGCTTTTTTCTTTGGGCAAAGTGAAGCCGGTGAGTTGCTTGTTGAACGAGGAGCAGATCTCGGAATCCGCAATCAGTATCAAGCGACACCTGTCGATAACTTGAATGCTGATTTATCGTTAGCTCGGGGCCTAGCAGATGCGATGCAACTGCGCACGAGCGAGGCAGGAATTGCCGGAGGCCGCCAGGAAATTAAATCGTTCCTGGGCCTGCAAGACGCCCAGGAAATCTCCGTCGTGACTGAGGATCAGGCAGAAGGAGTATGGAAAGCTGTCTATGGGCTAATCACGTTCCTGGCGTTGATACCCATCTTTCACCACCTTTGGTTTCTGTGGTTTTTATGCTGGCTATTGGCCGGATTCGTGATTTACGCCGCAGTGATGGATCAGCTTGGATGGAAGGGGCCACCGGCTTGGTTAACGGTTTCACCTTTTCGATATGGATGGATCATATTGTTGACGTTGTTACCGCAGAGTGTGATGGGTTTGTTGTATCCGGTGTTTGGTCCAGATACATCAACGGGTTTGATACCGTTGCCACCTGTTTTGTTTTACTACGCGATCTTTTTTGCGTTTGGTGTCTGGTACTTCGACGCTGATGATGTTGAGGGGCGAGTCGGGAAGCACTGGCGGATCACCTTGCCGATCGCCTTGTTCGTGGTCTTCCCGCTCGGATACGAGTTTACGCTTGGAGTATTTGGGTTTGGCGATCAATTGTTATCCGGGAAATATCATCGCGCAGCATCTGTCATTCTTCAGGTTACCTATGTCTGGCTGATGTCGTTTGGAATGATGGGACTCGCGAGAAAGTTGTTTGCGGGTGAGAACACCCGGTTGAGGTACATCTCAGATTCGTCTTATTGGTTGTATTTGATTCATCTGCCATTAGTGATTCTGCTTCAGTTGGCAGTTCGGACGGCACCCTATCCTCCGATTTTAAAATTTCTGTTTGTCGTGATGGCATCCAGCATTCTGATGTTGCTTTCGTATCAATGGTTTGTTCGGTATACGCTCATTGGAACGCTGCTAAACGGCAAGAAAATACGTCCCGGGAAAGAGTTGGCAGCAGTGCAAGCTGTCCCCATGGAAAGCATGCAAGGAACGTCGCAATGAGTCACCGTCGTTCTTGGATACCGGTCGTGAGTTCTTAAGCTCGCGACACGGATCAGTGCGCATTAAGGGTGTGCAAATTCGGTAACTGAACGTAGAGGAAAGGAAAAAAGGAAGAGATGGTTTTTCGAATACTGATGTTAGCCGCGTTCACAGCGGTAAGTAGCGTCTCGGCGGTCGCGGCGGATGATGTCGTGAGTCATTGGAACCAATTTCGTGGTCCGACCGGCGACGGCGTCTCCGATGCGAAATCGCTGCCAATCGAATTTGACGAAGCAAAGAACGTTCGTTGGAAGATCGGCATACCTGAACAGGGATGGTCATCCCCTGTGGTGTGGGGAAACGAGATCTGGCTTACCTCCGGCAGCGACGAAAAGAAAGAGTTGCGGGCGATCTGCGTTGATTTAGAAAGTGGCGGTATCAAGCAAAATATCAAAGTGTTTGATATGGTCGAACGAGCAGTTGATCCTGCGTATTCTCACGATTCACCGCACTTAAACAGTCCCGCAACGCCAACGCCAGTTGTCGAAGCTGAGCGTGTATACGTCAGTTTTGGTTCCCAGGGTATCGCTTGCTTGGACCGAGCGACGGGGGAAACACTTTGGGAGCGTCGCGACCTGCGAGTTTATCAGCCGGTGCGGCAGGGTTCCTCGCCGATCGTGGACGAACAAAACTTGTATGTGGCCTATGACGGGACGGATGAACAGTTCTTTGTCGCGTTGAACAAGCTGACCGGGGCGACCCAATGGAAAATGAGTCGTGGTGAGCGTTCGGCGAGTCAACCGCTTGCTTCCAATCTTGATCTGAAAAAGATTGGCAAGCCGGGGGACAGCAGAAAGGCTTTCGCGACGGCGAAGTTGATTGAAGTGAACGGCCAGCGACAACTCATTGCGCCGGGTGGCGAAGTGACAATCGCTTATGACCCGTTAAACGGATCAGAAATTTGGCGTGTGCGGCATCCAGGTGGTTTCAATGTCGCCGCCCGGCCTCTGTTCGCACATGACATGACCTACATCTTTACCAGCGGTTTGACCGGCTATCTGATGGCGATCAAGACGGACGGGATGGGGGATGTTACTGATTCACACATCGAATGGTCGAGCACAAGAGGCACGCCGCGAATTCCGTCGCCGATTATTCTCGGCGACCTGATGTTCATGGTGACGGACAGGGGCGGAATTGTTCGTTGCTTGAACGCGAAGAGTGGTGATGAGGTTTGGAAAAAGAGATTGGGTGGTGATCACTGGGCATCGCCTTTTTATGCGAACGGCTATCTCTATTTTCTAAGTAAGACGGGTGAGGTCCGGGTGCTAAAAGCCACTGAAGCCGAGCCGGAAAATGTCATTGAGAATGTCTTGAACGCTCGCTTCTTGGCGTCTCCTGCAGTTGCCGGTTCGTCATTGCTGCTGCGGTCAACCACACACCTGTATTGTCTAGAGACAGGTCAGCAACGAACGCCTGAGCAAGTTGCCGCTGATGTTTATCTCGAAGCTCCCGTTGATAGCGGTAAGCGTGCATCGAGAAAAGTGGGTGGCGGCTCAATCGACAGCAAGCTCGAAACGCTCAAGCAAGAGCTGGGTGTCTTGGTGCGGGCCGGTACGTTGACGCGAAAAGAGGCCGCCGAGATTTATCGAGCGGCGAACCCAAAATAACGCTCCGTGCCTGTCAAAACAGAAACGGTACCTGTCAAAACAGAAACAGAAAATACAAGCCGGCGGCAGATGTTTATCTGTGAGAAGCTTGGCGAAACGAGAGTGGAAGATGACTTCCAAATAACATTCCTTGGCAAACAAAAGGTTCCCTGAAAATGCAAACGCAAATGAGAAACTTCGCGATCTTAGCTGTCGTCTGGCTAATTGCATGTCCACTAAATGGGCACGCACAAGAGACTAAAACGAGTGTCGATTGGGATCAGGCTTACAAAAAACTGTTAGCCAAAGATTCGGGTCTGAAGCAAAAGATCGAAAATGGATCCACCACGAAAGATGAAGTCATTGCCTGGATGAAAAATGAGAAAGGGAATGCTGGTAGGAAAGCGGCTGCTAAGCAAAGTAAGCCCGGTCTCAAGACGCTGAACGCGAAACTTGATGCAATGGTGAAAGAGGGAACGCTGACCAAGGAGCAGGCCGCAAAGCTACTTCAGACGATGGCAGATGATGGAAAGTCGGCCAAGAATAACACCCCAAAGGACCTCGCAGTCTACGGCGCGGAATTGAAAGAAGCGGTCGAGGCGGGCAAGATGACAAAACAGGAAGCCATTCAGGCGTATCGCGAAGCAGCTGGCGGGCAGGATGCCAAGAAGAAAGCAAAGCCCGCTAAACAGAAACGATCGAAAGCCGGCGCACAACCCGGTTCGATCAACTTCTATGCCGTCGTCATTGGTCGCTTGAAATCGAAGGACATAGAGCTTGGTGAGCTTGAATTGGATGTTGATTATGTGATCAGCGAGAATGCAAGCATCAATAAGCAACTGCTTGGGAAACGTGTCAAGCTGGTTGGGGTGTCGGGCGCGTTTCTTGACAATCTGCTTCAAATCAAACGTGGTGAGACACTGAAGGTTCGGACTGGTGATTACACGGCAGATAAGAATTTGCTCGGCTTCGGGTATAAGTTTCAAGTGCTCGAACGAACGGCGCCATTTAAGCCGGAGGACTTCGGTGTTCCTCCAAGCGAGTTTCGAGGTTTCAGGGGTGAGTTGGTCGGTAAAGTCGTCGAAGCTGATGGCTATGTAGTTTGTTTGCAGGCGAGTGAAGTCAATCCAGCAGAAAACAGTCAGGCAGCGGATGCGAAGAGCATTCTCGGTAAACGAATTCGTATCGCCGGCTTCTACGATGATCATGCTGATTCATTTGCTGATCTTCATGAGGGAGACGTTATTCGGGTGAGTGCCGTTCATCAGAATAAAAGGTTTGATTCGTTGAACGTCACGGATGTACTTGAAAAAGTGAAGGAGTAAATCAGTGCAGCGGGAATTACCCTTTCGTTTGGATCGACGAACCATTTTGGATGCGCGTCGCAATCACCGGTTTCAGGCCTTCAAGCCTGTTGCCTTGATGTGCTGTTGGATTGCGGTCGTCCTATCCAGGCCACCAGTTGCTTTAGCAGTCGATGTTAGTGAGTCGGTCGCGGTGCGATTCGCCGATCCTCTCACCACAGCGGAGCCAGACTTTCAGAAGCATGTCGTTCCCTTGTTAGGAAAATTAGGTTGCAACTCCGCCAAATGTCATGGCTCGTTTCAGGGCCAAGGTGGTTTTCGGCTCTCGCTGTTTGGGTTCAATTTTCGCGCCGATCATGCGGCTCTGCATGGGGATGAGAGAATTGATGAACTGACCGCCGAAGAAAGCTTGGTTTTGTTGAAAGCGACTGAACAGGTCGACCACGAGGGTGGGAAACGTTTTGAAGTTCCATCATGGGAATACAATCTGCTGCGTCGTTGGGTAGCGTTGGGTGGAAAGGGTGTTCGCGGCGATGAAACTGGACCGTCCGATGCAATCGGTGAAGCAGCCAACGTGGATGATCCGGTGGCGCTCGCACGTGATCTGTTTGAAACCAAGATTCAGCCGCTCTTGGAGGATCACTGTTACGAATGTCACGGGTTCGACAACCGCAAAGGGGATCTCAGCTTGACGGCCAGGCAGCGGATGCTCGCGGGTGGAGAATCCGGAGCTGCGGTCGTGCCGGGGCACCCCGAAGAGAGCCTGCTCTATCAGTTAGTTGCTGAAGCCCAGGGGGAGCGGCAGATGCCACCAAGTGGCAAGCTAAAGGATTCACAAATAGCAGACTTGAAGGAATGGATACGGCTCGGTGCGCACTGGGGCAGTAAGAAAGAGGTGAGCGGAGCGGGCAACAGCCAAACGTTGGCCGTGTTGCGGTGTGAGCCTGCTGAAATTTTGTTTGATTCGAAACAACAACATCAACAAATTCGTGTGATCGCCGAGTGGGCAGATGGTGAGAGAGAAGACGTCACTTGCCTTTGTCGTTTTCAGACGAATGACGATGCAGTGATTGAGGTGAATCCCGGTGGGTTGGCTGTTTCCACCGGATCAGGTGACACTCATGTTGTTGTCTATTACGACAATGGTGTGGCTGCGATTCCTGTCATGAAGCCCTATTTGACGAGCCGTAATACGAACGCAGGCGGGGGGCAAGCGACGGTTCCCTCACATCCCATCGACCGCATGGTCAATGCCAAGCTGCAGAAGATTGGCCTTGAGCCTTCGGCGTCATGCACCGATGCGGAGTTCCTGCGACGAGTCAGTATTGATATGACAGGAACATTGCCCGATCCCAATGAGGTGATTCAGTTCTTGGCTGATGCAACTCCTGATAAGCGGGCGAGAAAAGTTGATGAATTGCTCGAGCGGCCAGCCTACGCCGCTTGGTGGGCGAATAAGCTATGTGACTTCACCGGGTGTAATCCGAAATCCATCCGTAGTCTGATTGAAGTTGCTACGGAAGATGGATATGTCAAAGCTTCACAGTGGTACGACTGGGTCTATGAACGCGTTGCACGCAATGAGCCGTATGATCAAATTGTTGACGGCATCATGCTGTCAGACTTGTCTGGCGGTGGAGATGGTATGCCGACGTTTTGGAAGCGGCAGAGTCTGAAGGAGTCCAAAGACACAGCGATGTCAGTGGCTCATGCGTTTTTGGGTATCCAGCTGCAGTGTGCTGAGTGTCACAAGCACCCCTTCGATCGCTGGACCCAATCAGATTTCAACGACTTCTCGCAGTTCTTTGAGTCAGTGACGCTGACAAAAAGAGAATCGGTAGTCGCTGAGGCCGACGAACTGAACCTGTTGCGCAGCCATGTCGTTTCATTAGATGTTGGGGATGATCCTCGCCAGCCAGTCATGGATTGGATGCGCAGGAAAGACAATCCCTGGTTCGCTCGCGCCTTTGTAAATCGGGTCTGGGCCGCTTACTTTAACATCGGGATTGTGGATCCACCTGATCAATTCACTCCAGCGAACCCACCTAGTAATCCTGAATTGTTGTCTTGGTTGACAGTCGGCTTTGTTGAAAATGACTTTGATATGAAGTGGCTGCATCGACAAATCGCCACCAGCATGACCTACCAGCGGAGTTGGGTTCCGAATGCGACCAATCGGAGTGATCGACGTAACTACAGTCGTGCCATTCCAAGGCGGATACCCGCGGAGGTCCTGTATGACGGATTGAAGCAAGTGACAAGCTTGGAAGAGAAAATGCAGGATGTTCGCAATGATCTCAGGCGTCGAGCATCAGGGCATTTGTCGATGCGGATGGCGGGGACGCACGCGATGAAGGTGTTCGGGAAACCAGATCGGTCAGTTAATTGCGATTGCGAACGGGTGAACGAACCGACGTTGTTGCAGTCGATTTTTACTCAAAACGATCCTCTGGTTCGGATGCGGATTTGGGAGAGTGATTGGATTTATGAGTTGGAGGATGCAGAGGCAGAAGGTGATGAGTTGGATCTACAGAAGATGATCAATCAGGTGTGGTTGCGCAGCGTTGGACGGTATCCCAGCGATGCTGAACGGAGTCGCGCCGCAAAGCATCTGGAATCATCAAAAACGAATGCTGAGGGAATCGCCGATCTGGTTTGGGCGATGGTGAATACAAAAGAGTTTCTGTTAAATCATTAAATCTATGACAAAGCGAATAACACGACGTGAGATGGTGAAAGTCGGTTCACTTGGGGCTGGCTTGACGCTGTCGCAATACTTGAAGCTTCATGCAGTTGAGCCGTCGGTCGCTGAGAAGCGTTCCGCGATCTTCATCTTCATGGAGGGCGCCCCATCACATCAGGACACGTTTGACCTCAAGCCGAATGCACCAGTTGATGTCCGCGGCGAATTTCGACCTGTTGCAACCAACGTTGCTGGGATGCAAGTCTGTGAGCACCTACCAAGGTTGGCAGAGCGGGCGGACAAATACGCCATCCTGCGAGGTGTTACACACAACGTGGCCGATCATGGATTGGCGAAGAAGTATTTGCTGACCGGAAATAAGTCTTCTCAAACAGTTAGTTTTCCGGAGTACGGAAGCGTTGTCAGTCATCAGCATCCTTCAGAGGAGGATCTGCCCTCCTATGTATCGATTGATGAGGCATTTGTGGGGCCTGGCTACCTTGGGTCACGGTACAGTCCGTTAACGGCAGATAAGCCAAAGCACGGTGTGCCCTACTCTGTTCGTGGTGTTTCATTGGAAGACGGATTGACGGTCGCGAAGTACGAATCGCAAAAGAGATTGTTGGACGATCTGGATCAAGCGTTTCGTGGCTACGAAGATCTTGACGATCAAGTCCGGGGCATGGATCGATTCCAACAGCAGGCATACAGCATTATCAGCGCTCCTCGAACGCGACTCGCTTTTGATTTGTCGCAGGAGAAGGAGTCTGAGTCGAATCGATTTGGGAAACACGAATTTGGGCAATCGTTGTTGCTTGCAGCTCGGTTGATCGAGGCGGGCGTCCACTTTGTCACCGTCAGGCTGCGGCCCGCTGAATTTGACTTTGACACACACTCCGATAACTTTTCCCGGTTGCGAGCGCTGTTGCCACCGTTTGACCGCGGCCTCGCGGCGTTACTTGACCGGTTACAGGAACGCGGACGGTTGTCTTCGACAGCCATCATGGCTGCCGGAGAATTTGGTCGGACACCAAAGATCAACTCGAGTGGTGGACGAGATCACTGGGCCCGCGCCATGTGCGCGGTGATGGCCGGGGGAGACGTTCGCGGCGGGCAAGTGATCGGTGAAACCGATGCGATTGCGGCCGAACCAGCTTCGGTTGGATTTTCACCAGACGATTTAGCGGCGTCCTTTTTTGAGAATCTTGGGATCTCGCCGAAAACGGAATTTCAAACCAACGTTGGCCGACCGATTACGTTGGTACGCGACGGAACACCAATTCAGGATCTGTTTTAAAACGAATTCCTGTCACCACAGATTGTAGGCCGTGATCGCGTGAGTCCATTTTTGAGGTGCTCAACGTCGTGCCCTAAACAGGAGTTGATATGAAATTTCGTTTGCTGGTGCTGCTGACGATACTCGTTTTTTCGTGTCCGGGAATCCTTGCGAAGGAGTATTCTTGGTCACTTGATCTCAACGATTTGCAGGGATTGAGCGTGCATGGTTCAGTCACCTCAGCGACCGGTGTGGAGGGTCGCAGTCTCGTTCTAAATGGCGACTCGATGCTAAAGGTTAAAGCATCCAATGAGCTGACTGGTGGAGGACGCGGCTTCACGTTGACCGCGTGGGTGAACCCATACTCATTGAGCGGCCAACAGCAGATGATTGCTGCCAAAAATCGCTATTCACTGGATGAACGCCAGTGGGGAGTGATGATTGATAAGGACAATCGATTTCGGCTTTATGTGTGGCAGGGGCATTGGGAGACGGCGGAAGCATCGACGGTTCCACGCCTTGGACATTGGCACCTGGTTGGTGTTGTGGTGCGACCGACAGATGCCGAGCTTTGGGTGAACGGAAAGCTTGAGGGTCGGGTGAAACTTGATAAGCCGGTCGTGCAAACAAAGGCACCGATTACGTTTGGTGGTGTCGATGACAACGGTCGCATCTGGCAAAACTTGATGGGTGCGTTGGATCAGGTTCAGCTGTTCAGCCAGCCGCTTGACGCCGCTCAGATGGCGGCTGCTTATCAAGTGGTGCCAGCCACGCATAGCATACCTGCGCAGCCAGAACCGTTTGCCTTATGGACTGGATCCCCAATCCCATCCGACATCGAGCAGATTCCTTTTGCCAAAGGGATCGAGCACCGTACCATCCATCGACCCACTGAGGATGGATGCAAGTTCTTGCATGGAGCGGCCATCGTGCAGGACAAGGGTGTCATGTACGCCAACTGGGCCAATAGTCCAGTCAACGAAAATGGACCGCATGAAACGCTGCAGGGGAGACGGTCGACCGATGGAGGTGTCACTTGGACTGAATCCGAAGTCATCGGGCCAGGTTTTGAAGGGCAGGATCGACACAGTCACGGGGTGTTGTTTGTGCATCAGGGCGAGGTATGGACCATTTGTGCGAAATTTGGTGTCGGTACGGTGGGGCGTCGATTTCATGGTCTGCAAGCCGAGGCGTTTGTGTTGGACAAAGCAACGGACCGATGGAAGTCGCGCGGAATCGTGATGCAAAATTGTTGGCCGTACGACGAACCAGTTCGCATGCCCGATGGGAATTTCATCACCGGAGGGCAAGATAAAGATGGGCTGCCGGTGGTTGCTATCAGCCATGGCGATGATCTGCTGCAGTGGGATACGGTGCTGATCCCTTATGAACGTCGACTCAAGCCAAGCTACGCTGAGACAACGGTCTGGTCCGAAGATGATCGAGTCATCGCTGTTATCCGTGGTGGTGCAGGAGTTGCTTGGGTATCGATCAGTGAGGATTGCGGTCGCACTTGGTCGAAAGCTCGGCCAAGTAATTTGCCAATGCCTAGAGCTAAGGCCTATCTGGGTAAGCTCAGTACAGGCCAACTCTATCTATTATCCAATCTCCAGAATCGTGATACTCTCGTCGTCTCAGTCAGCCGCCCTGGTGAGCAGACACTGAGTCAGATGTGGCGAATTCGCCACGGCGAATCGGTTCCGCCAAGATTCCCGGGAGCCGCAAAAGGAAAGCAATGGTCTTACCCGTACGGCTATGAGCACGATGGAAAACTGTACGTGGTTTATTCCATCGGCAAAGAAGAATGCGGGTTGTCCGTCTTGCCAATCGAATCGTTGACGACAGTCGAGTCATCAATATCGGTTTCGGAGTAATGATTGCTGGAAACTCGCGTTTGGAGGAAGGCGGGTCTCTGAAATTCACCGTCGATTCTCGTCGGAGGAACGGACGGTGAATCTTTTAGCCGTTGTTCGTTAACGCGAGTGTTTTACGCGCTGGTGAATGGACTGGCCAATCGGGAAAGTCACTCAGGAAAGCGGTGCGGAAGGTCCGTTTTGGTTGTTTGGGTTATGCTATTGCTCTTCGATTTCAACCCTGTAAACGATAGTCGTCATGCGAACCAAGTTTTTTGCCGTCTTTCTAGCAGTCGTGCTGTGTCTTTTCGATGCGTTTTGCTTCTCGTCTCTTGCTAGGTCAGAAGAGTTTGATCCTGCGCGTTTCGAGCGCACGACCGTCGCGACAAATCTGATGCGACCGATGGAGCTCGATATCGCTCCGGATGGAAAGATCTTTTTGATCGAGCTGGAGGGTGAGATCAAGTTGATTGATCCACGCACATCGTCAGTGGATGTTGTTGGAAAGCTGACGGTCACAACTGAGCAAGAGAACGGATTGATTGGTTTGGCTTTGGATCCAAAGTTTTCGGAAAACCACTGGCTATACCTGCAGTATTCGCCACCAGAGTTTTCCGGTCAGCATGTCAGTCGTTTTACCTTCACCGACGGTAAGGTCGATTTGAGCAGTGAGAAGGTTCTTTTTAAGTATCAGGAACAGCGTCAACAATGTTGTCATCATGCGGGATCGCTTGAGTTTGGTCCCGATGGCTGTCTGTTTATTGGAACGGGAGATAACACGAATCCATTCAATGACTCGCAGGGTTACGCCCCCATTGATGAAAGAAACGACCGAGGCCCATGGGATGCCCAGCGGACTGCTGGGAATACCAAGAATTACAACGGAAAGGTGTTGCGTATTCGTCCAGAGGCGGATGGGACCTATTCGATACCTGACGGAAACTTATTTCCTCGGGATGGTTCGGTCGGTTACCCAGAAATTTATGTGATGGGTTGCCGAAATCCATGGCGCATCAATATCGATCAGAAAACCGGTTTTCTCTATTGGGGAGATGTTGGGCCGGATGCGGGCCAAGATGGTCCCCGGGGACCGCGCGGTTATGATGAGATCAACCAGGCGAGAGCTGCGGGCAACTTTGGTTGGCCCTACTTCATCGGAGATAACTTCGCGTATGGTCTGGTCGACTTCTCAACCGGTGAGATCGCACCGGCACAAGATGCGGCGGCGCCCAAAAATCGATCGGTCAATAATAACGGAGCGACCGATCTGCCACCCGCTATGCCGGCGCTGGTTTATTATCCCGGTAGCGGGACCGAAAAGTTTCCAGCGTTAGCGTCGGGTGGACGAACCGCCTGTGCGGGGCCGGTTTACTACTTCGACAATGCACCTTCGTCGAGCAAGCGGTTTCCGGATGTTTATGATCGAACGCTGTTCGCCTTTGAATGGTCGCGCAGCATGGTCTACGCGGTGCACCTGGATGCCGATTCGAATCTGGAATCGGTTGAACGATTTTTACCGCAGATGAAGTTTTCTCGCCCCGTCGATTTGCAGTTCGATCAGGGCGGTTCACTCTACATCATCGAATATGGGGAAACGTGGGGCGTCAATCCCGATGCCCAACTCGTCCGCATCGATTACCAAAGGGGTAACCGAGTTCCGGTGGCGGTGGCCAACGCGGGGAATGCGGTCGGACGGGAACCATTGACGGTTGAATTTGATGCAACGGGATCGAGCGACCGAGATGGTGAATCATTGGAATATCGCTGGACTGCCGTGCCAGCTGGCCGCGAAGAAATCGGCCGCGAAGAAATTGAGGCTCGTTTGATCGGGACAGATGCGCAAACGACTGCGATCTTCGACGAACCTGGTGTTTACACGGTCCGTCTCGAAGTCCGCGATGAGGAGGGCGCATCGAGTGAAATTACATTGCCCATCATTGTTGGTAACTCGCGCCCTGTGGTGGAGTTTGTCGAGCCACAAGATGGAGATTTTTTTCAACCCGGTGTCCCGATCGAATACAAAGTCGTTGTCCATGATTATGAGGATGGAACGAGTGATCCAGACGAGTCAGAGCAGGACGGCAAACACTTCATTGAGGCGGGCGCTTCGACGAGGGTTGGCGTCGAAGCGATGCCGTTAGTTCTGAATACAGGCGAGTCGAGCGACGACCCAGGTCTTGCTCTTATCAAGAAAAGTGACTGTTTGAATTGTCATGCAACGAACCGTCCCCTCGTGGGACCGAGCTTTGTGCAGATTGCCGATAAATACCGTGGTCAGCCGCACCAATTAGATCAGTCGGTGAAGCGTGTTTTGAACGGTTCGACGGGAGTGTGGGGGAAAATTGGTATGCTTCCACATCTGCAACACTCGCCTGCAGAGGTTCAGGAAATGGTCGAATATGTCTTTTCAACGAAGGCCGGTGAATCGTATCCAAATGCTCGGGGATTCCGGAATGAATTGCTGCCGCCGGAGGGTGCTGACCGGGTGATCTTGGAAGCGAGTTATGTTGATCTCGGTCGCGGACAGATTCCCAAACTCATTGGCGTCGGGAGTTTGACGTTGCGGAGCCGCCACTTGCAAGCTGAGTCAGCTGATGCCTTCGCGGGTACTCGACCGCTCGGTTCGAACAATGCCGAGGGTGGTACCTTCATGGGGGCGATTGACCATGGTGGGTTCTTGCGATTCAACCGGGTTCGCCTTGATGGGGTCGCGCGTATCAACGCCAAGGTGGCAAGCGCTGGTGCGGGCGGTGTCATTGAAGTTCGCCGCGATCGCGCCGATGGAGCATTGCTTGGACAGGCAACTGTCAAAGTGAATGGCCAGTGGGAGGAGTTCTACGATCTCCAGATTCCGCTGGCAGCATCAGAAGGATTCCAAGATCTGTTCTTGGTCTTTCAGAACGAACAGAATCGTGGCGGACTCATGAATGTCGATTCAATTAGCTTCGAAGACTGATCGATCGGTTGCGGCAGTCTCAATGGCGTTGTGACTTGAACCTTGTGCTGAGTCGTCCTGTGCTGAGTCGTCCTGCGCTGAGTCGTCCTGTGCTGAGTGACTGGGCGGCAGCATGAGCAAGGCACCGGGCAACGGATGCCGGCCGCAGCAAGCAGACGCCGCTAGTCCGCTCTGACCCGGATGAACGTGTTGGCATCCGATTCCTTGTAGGGGTTGCCGATTGCCGGCTGCCGATCGATCAGTTTTTGTTTTTGTTCTGAGGTTTCCGTGCGCGAAGCTTTTGCCCGCTTGCCGGCATTGAATCGATTGCATCTCGGAGCATTTTTCGGGCACGTTCGGCGGGGTTGTTGGGATCTCGGTTGGGTTGGATCGGGCGTTTCTCGTAGCGATCGGCGACCGCGTACAACGTTCCGTCATTGTAAAGTTTGTACTCTTGGTTTTGGGCCCAAATGATTTCGTTGTTGTTCACACCCCCACCGTGTGCCTTCGCTGCCAGTTGGAATTTGGGGTAGTAGTATTGGAAAATGAATTTGCGAGGGCTTCCATTCTGACCGAGGCATTGCGGCCAGAAGCTGCGGCCGTCAAGTTCGACATCCGGCAGCTTGGCATCAGAGATGTTGGCAAGCGTTGGTAGTACATCAGAGAAATCCACCAAATCATCACAGACCAGTCCGGGCTGAATTGTGCCGGGCGCGTTAATGATCAAGGGTGCATGGGAGCCTGCCTCGGTAGCGTAGGCTTTTTCTCCCACTCGTTGTTCGCCCTGAAAGGGATAAGTCAGGCTGCGGCCAGTGCCATTGTCGGTGGTGTAGATAACGATGGTGTTCTCTCTTAGGCCCATCTCATCGAGCGAGTCGATAATGCGACCTACGCACTTGTCTGCGTAAGCTGTCATGTCCTGAAAGTTTTCTAGCGGCGTTGCATTCTTATTCGCTGGGCTGGGCTTGCTGTCTGGGGTCGTCAAGAAAGGTGAGTGTACAAGCACCATTGGGTAGTAGACAAAAAACGGCTCGCTCTTGTGTTGGTCGATAAAGTCGATGACGTAGTCGGTAAAGATATCTGGCCCGTAATCCTTTTCATCGGTTTCCAGCAGTTTGCCGTCACGCACGATGCTCGGATTCCAAAATCGACTGCGTTCAGTACCCGGGTAGTTCCACAAGCAGTAAGTGTCAAAGCCACATTCTGGGGCAAGAGAGCCATTCGGGGCTCCATGTAATTGCCATTTTCCAGCGACCGCGGTCGCGTAGCCCGCTTTTTTTAACATCGTGCCGAAGGTCGTTTCGGTTTTATCTAGGGTCCCGAACGCTACATAATTGCGGACATTGTCTCGTCCAGTCATGATCTTGACGCGACTGGCGGTGCAAACCGGTTCTGAGTAACAGTGCGTGAAACGGATTCCGGATCGCGCGAGTGCATCAAGTCTCGGGGTTTTGAAGAAACTGCTGCCATACGATCCATAGTTGTCGACAGCTGAGTCGTCAGCCATGATCAGAATGATGTTGGGCTTTGCAGCATCCGCCACCGATGCGGCGGAACCAAGCAGCATCGTGACTGCGATGATCAGCGATCGAACAGAATACACAATCGTTTTCATGGTTGAGTGGTTCATGTCAAAATCTCGCTTGTTGTTCCCGTGCTGTGGCTGAATCGTTCGATTGGCACGCCGGCTTGCTGCATGAGTGTCAGCCAGTAATTGGCTAACGGTGTGTCTTCCTTCGGCAGGATGATGTGGTGGCCATGTTTCAGGTTTTTGGCACCACCGCCAGTTACGATGGCGGGCACGTCTCGAAGCTCGTGGCCACTGCGGAGATTCGTTCCGAAGCTGACGATGCAGTTGTCGTACAGGCGGCTGCCGTCGATGTCCTTCGCTGTTTTCAGGCGATCAATGAAGTGAGCGAGCAGTTCGGTCGTTTTCTGGTCACGTCGTTGCGAAGCCGATTTGCGGGGCTCCGAAAATCCGTAATGACTCAATGAGTGTGCCTTCAGGCCGATTCCCATTCCTTCAAGCACCGAGCAAACAGGTTGGCGATAACTGATGACGCGCGTCGAATCAGTCTGCATTGCGATGATGATCATGTCGTACATCATCTTGATTTCGTCTTCGCCGGTCAGGCCTGACCCCGGTTCGTCGAAAGGTGCATCTGGCTTGGGGATATCGGCCCATCGTGCCTGCCGTTCTAGTCCCTGTTCAATCTGGCGGATCCCATTGAAATATTCGTCCAGTTTTTGCTGATCTCTTTTGCTGAGGTGCTTATTCATTCCGCCTCCACCCACTTTGACGATGTCGAGGATGCTCTGCTGTTTGCGAAGGCGTGCATCCAGTTCTGCCCGCGTGTCACCGGGATTGGCAAAGAGAGTGCGGAACAAGTCGAGCGGGCGTTTGATGCCAGGGATAGGGTTGCCTGATTCGTCCCAAGATAGTGACAGTCCCGGTCCATGTCCCGAGTTTTGCCCGCCATCTGATTCGTTTGCTGAAAGAGAGAGCGATTGGAACCGCGTGTTTTTGCCAAGGTGCTGAGCTGCTACTTGATCACAAGAGATTGAATTGAAAAAGCGTTTGCCTGGTGTACCAGCCACGTTGGCACCTGTCAGGTACGAAACGCTACCTCCATGCGGATTGCTCGCTCCCAGGTTGGTGAGGTGGCTCACCATCGTGATGTCGTCTTGATGACGAGTGAGTGATTCGAGTCCGTTGGTCAAACCGATTTCGGAAAATCGTCCATCTTTGTCCGGATAGAACGTATCTTTCGTAAAACCAAAACCGGTCCCCAGAAAGACCATTCGCTTGGGAGGTTCCGTCGTGGTCGCTGCGGCGTCCGCCATGGTTTCCAAAAATGGCAGTGCCAAGATGGAGGCGCCGGCTCTTAGGAACGAGCGTCGCGTCTGGGAGTTGGTTGTGAAATTGGACATCATCAATCTTGTGTCTTCAGTTATTTTGTGTGGAACAGCTGGCTGTTGGTGATTTCATGAATCATCGACCGCATCGGAAAATCTTCGCGTTTCAGCCGCTGAAGGATCTGCTCCACTTGGTCAGCATCAGAAAACTCGACGGTTCTGCCCAGCCCATAGGCGAGCAATGATTCGACTAATTCTTCTGCAAGCTGAGGCTGTTCTTGCAGTAGAGCGGTTTTTAATTCACGAACGTCTGTAAACACTGCGCCGCCCGGTAGTTTTCCGCCCGATTGTATGGTCACTTCTTTGCGGTCGACTTGTTCGGTTTCTCGCCAACGGCCAGTCGTGTCGAAGTTTTCTAGGCCGAATCCGATCACATCCATCTTTTTGTGACAGGATGCGCATACGGCCTGTTTCTGATGGAGCTCCACCAATTGCCGATTGCTTGCCGGCCGATTTGTGGTCGATCCCAATTCAGGGACGTTCGGTGGTGGTGGAGCAGGTTTGTCGTGTAGCAGTTTTTCCATGACCCAAGCGCCCCGAATCACGGGGGAAGAGCGTTCGCCATTGGAACCCAGGGTCAAGATCGCAGTTTGGCCAAGCAGTCCACCACGCGATGAATCGGCCGGTAATGTTACTTTTTGGAATTGATCAGATTCAGCACCCGGTATCTCGTAGTGATCGCCTAGTAGTTCATTGATGACAACAAAGTCGGATTGGATCAGATTTGCAACCGAAAGGTTTTCGTTGACCAGTGTTGTGAAGAATTCGACGACCTCACGTTTGGCGGAATGCCGCACACCCTTGTTGAATCTAAAGTTGGCCTGCTCGTCAACCGTCACGGCATCGAATCGTTCCAGATCTGCCCACTGTGAGACGAAGCCGTCGAAGAATGCGCCGCTGCGTGGATCACTTAGCATTCGTTCGACTTGGGAATGTAGGACCTGCGGACGCGACAAGGCGCCCGTTTTGGCGCAATCGTATAATTCAGTATCTGGCGGCCCACTCCAAAGAAAATAGGACAACCGAATCGCCAACTCAACGTTGGTGAGTTGTCGCTTTGTACTGTCTTGAGTATTTCCGGGTTCCTGGATGAACAAGAATTGTGGTGAAGCCAGAATAACTCCAATGACTTCGCTGATCGCTTTGTCAAACGATTGTCCACTCGTGCGATTGACTTGATACAGAGCGACCAAACGATCGATGTAGTCAGACGCAGGTATTTGTCGACGAAATGCTTCAAACGCGAGGCGGTCGATTAAATCGCGAACATTCTCGTCAGACCAAACGCTTTTCGCTCGACCACGCGGGGGTGGTGGTTCCGGATGGAGAAGTGTTTCCACAAAGGCCCGCTCATCTTTATAGAACGGTCCCTCGATCTCCAGCCAATCCATCCAAATCGCAGCCCATTGTCCATCACGATCGATTCGTTTGAGGTATCCATCCAGCACTCGAATGTCAGCGCGGTTCTCTTCGACACCGAGATTCACGTTCCGTTGTCCCATCTTCGGCTGATAGTTCATCTCAATTATTTGCGGTCGGTCGGCAGTCCCTTGGACCTTCATGATGCCGACGGTGCCAATCTTATCCGTCACGCGAAAGAAGGTTCGGATTGATGGAGGTTCGCCGACAATGCCTGCACGTGAGCGTAATTGATAGAAGCCACGTGGATCGGCGGATCCGCGATTCGCGACAAACCGTTTGGTCGAATTGTTGACATCGACAAAATAGACACCACTTTCCACCAATGGGTACGCTAAATACGTCCGTGGCTTGCCAGCTCGATTCTTGAATTGTTGAAAGACGATTTTCATTTCACCTTCATCCTTGAATCCCATCTCTTGCCAGGTCTTCCCTTCTTTTTTCATTCGCATCTTGTTATCCAGGTCAGCAAGCTTGACGCGAAGGGCGTTTGTGACCCGTTGCTCCGGTTCGATACGCATGACAGATGATTGGATGCGTGGCTTGGCTGCCCAGGAAACCGCTTGATCTGCAATCTCTCGGCCCAGTGCGAGATACTTTTCAAAATCCGACGAGTTGAAAAACTGCTCATCTCCAACAGTATCAAATGTTGCCGCTTCTCCATCTTCGGGGATCATATCTTCTGGAACGGTGAACCCAAACAATTCCCGAATAGTGTTTGCATACTCCCGGCGATTGAGTCGCCGCATGACGATCTCACCACCGTGATCGGTTAGGCGTCGCCGTGCCGTGATCAACGCGCCCGTCATGGCATCAAGCACCTTGCTCAATTCGTCGTTCGTTGGCTGTTTTTCGTCCTCTGGTGGCATATCCCCGGAGTTGAGCGTGTCCAAGACGTCCTGCCACCGCTGCGCTTCATCACCGGTTGAGATCATCCAAGTCGCAGTGTCAAATCTGACCTGTCCATTCTCGTTTTGGCCACGGTGACATCGCACGCAATAGAGTTGCAGGAATGGCTGGATCGTTGCCTTCGGGATTGCGACTTGGATGGCGGATTCGGCCGCGTGGGTCACAGCATTAAAAACGGATGAAGCAAGCACCGCGATGAAGCAGCAGGCTATGAGTAGGGATCGGGCGAACGCTCGGAGTTCTTGGCTATTCGATGGTAGCAGCATCGTCGGGAATGTCTTTCCTATTTGATTGCTAATTTTTTTTTCACCATCGGTGAACGGCGATTCGTTAGCCGCCGGGGAAGTCAGGAGAACCGTGGTCGACGCCTTGCGGTTCACTGGTTGTGATTTGAAATCGAAGTCCATTTCAATTGGTGGGCAGTCCTCATGGTCGGTGTGAACGGTGATCGCGGGATTGGGGATTAACTGAGTTTGGCGACACCGCACCGTTTGGCTCTAGTTTATTTGGTGAGCGGAGATTTTTGCAGTGACATTCTGGAAGTTGCTGTTGTAGAGGGCTGGAAAGCGTGTTGATATCCGCGCCGATTGCAGCGGAGACTTTGAATTGCTAGTTCGTATTGTGGCAACCCTTCCCCGCCCTCTGGGCTGCTTGTCACTTGACCAACGCTCTCCTCACCGAATTCGCGGTTGGCAGTTTGTCTTGAGCTGAGCGGGAGAGCATGATGTGTTCACGGGCATGTTCGGCCTATATTCGAACGGCTCAGTCGAGTGCTGCTTGGCGAGCGTGGCGAGCAGATTCTGATTTCCACGCGGCGGAGAGCTGGTTGACCTTTTGCGGCATTTTGTCGGCCAAGTTTTTCATTTCCAAGGGATCTTGTTGCAAGTTGTAAAGCTCCCAGGTGAACTTCTTGCCAACCTTGGTGGCGACGATTTTCCAATCGCCCTGCCGCAACGCGCGGCCTCGGGCGTGATCGAAAAATGTCATTTCTCGACCGACATGATCTTCCATGCCGAATGCATTCGAGAACGACTCACCGTCCATTCGGATTGGAGGTGCGGCCGCCACGGGAGTCTTTGTTACTTCGAGTACGGTTGGCATGATATCAACCAAATGTGAGACACCTTTGACGAGCCCGCCAGCGCGGTCGATGCCTTGTGGCCAGTGGGCGATCATGGAGGTACGGATTCCACCTTCATGATCGAATTGCTTGAAGTAGCGGTAGGGAGTATTGGAAGCATTGGCCCAGCCGTAGCCATAGCTCTGGTAGGTATCCTCAGGGCCCGGCATGATTGTGGGAAGGTTGCCAGGTCGCATCTGACGTCCAGCCCGAGTTCGCTCGGGTAAGTAATCCCCTTTTCGTTCGGGCGTGTATTCAACGTGGCAGCCGCCATTGTCGATGGTGAAAAAGATCAATGTGTTTTCAAATCGGTTGGTTTTTTTCAACTCGTCGATGATGCGTCCGATTCCTTTGTCCATCACCGTGATTTGCGCGGCGTAAACTTCCATCCGTCGTTGTTGCCACGCTGGGTTTTCTGTTTCTGGCCACGCTGTAACGTTTGGATGCCGAGGGGAAAGTGGTAGGTCCGGTGGCACGATGCCCATTCGTTTCATGTTTGCCAATCGCTGTTCGCGAAGTTTGTCCCAGCCCAGGGCATATTGGCCATCATATTCGGCGATGTCGGAATCGCGGGCATGCAGCGGCCAATGAGCAGCCGTGTAGGCGACCGAAAGGAAAAGTGGCTGTTCTGGCTTGGCCTCGCGAATCATGCGGGTGGCTTCATCGCTGATTGCGTCGGTGATGTAGTAGTCAGGATCGTCGACCGCCTCCCGTTCAACGTTTTCGCGGTTGCGAGTCAGGTGAGCAGGTGCAAAGAAACTGGCGGCTCCGCCCAGGATTCCGTAGAACTCGTCGTAACCACGATCCACAGGAAACACGTCATACCTCTTTCCCGCGAGGTGCCATTTGCCGGACATGCGTGTTTGGTAGCCATTGCGGCGGAGGGCTTCGGGGATCGTCTCGCAGCGTCGATGGAGTCTCCCATTTACCATTGACGTTTTGTGGAAAACACCGGTCAGCAGCGAGGCACGGGAAACCCAGCACATATTTTCGCTGTAGAAGTTCGTAAAGCGAAGGCCGCCCCTGGCAAGGCTGTCTAAATGGGGGGTGCGAATTTCGCCACCAAAGCAGCCAATGTCTGAATAGCCCATGTCATCTGCCATGATGATCACGACGTTTGGTTGGTCAGCGTCGGCGAAGTGTGGATTACAAGTAACACAGGCCAAAGCAATTGCGATCCAGAGATTTTTCATTTTATGAACCTGCGCGATTGAAGTGATTCATTGATCAGTGTCATTGTTGCGTCGGTCGGCACCGCAGCAAGATCGTTTGGTTTTGTCTTCGTGATTGTTTTGATTGCCGTTTCACTGTCCAAGTCGGATGCAGGCGGTGACCTGGGACCCGTCACGGATGCGACTTCAGAGGTCAACCTTCTGGCACGGAGTGGACGGTCAAATAGGCCTCTTCGCTGAACGGCTTGCCGTTGGCGTCGGTAAAGCCCATTTCGAGATGGACTTGATCACAGGATTTCAAATCGGGGGTGTGGAGAATCAGTGTTCGTTTGTTTTCTGAAAGCTCGATCGATGCGATTCGTAATTTGTCGCGGCCTTTCTTGCCGGGATTCAAAACTGAAAATTGGTCCGATCCATATTTGCGTGACCACAGATAATCCCACATCTCGGCATCCCACGATTCAGGTTCAGCGGCTTCATTGGAGAGTTCAAAGTTGAAGGTGAGTTTGATGCCGTTGGGGACGATGCGAACTTGGTCAATCATTCGTGCTTGGTTGCCGGTATAGCGAAGGCGTTGCAGGCACCCGTCTTTGCCTCCTTTTGGCCCTTGCCATCCGGAAAGTCCAGTGCCGTACATTTGTCCGTCTGTTGGATTCACTCGCAGTCGCATCACACCGGCCTGCCATTGATGTGGGAGGCTGACGATTGATGATTGCATCGTGCCATCGATCTCTTGTAATGACAGGTAATACAGCCATCCTTTGCCGAACGACGAGTGGATTAAGCGTCCGGCGAGCGGGCCCCAACGCTCGTCGTCTGCCCAGACTTGTCCACCACACGAATTGTCCAGCTCTTGCGGCATCCAGATGAACGGTTCGTCGTACGATTCCGGCAACTCTCCGCCATACTTGCCCCGCAACCACTGGTCTTGCTCCTGGTTAATCGGCATGTTGCCAAAGAATCCATTTGGTTTAACCAGCGAGATTTTTCCTGCGGGCATCCATGGGCCTTGGTTATCGCTGACAGTGAAGCGGTCATCCTGCAATTTCCCCATTCCATTGGGCGTGCGAATTCCCCAAGCTACAGCCTCTGCCGAGCCACCCTCGGGTGGGATTTTCATGATCGTGCCGGGGCGGTGGTGGTTCGTGTACTGACCCGCTTTGGCGAAGTAGAAATTGCCTTGTGAATCTGTTTGTAGATCAAAGTTGTAGGCGTGGAACATGGATGACACGTCATCGTCAATCCAAAACGCCTCGACAAAATCAGCTTCGTCGTTGCCGTCATAATCATGCAGCCGTTTAATTCCATCACGGCACGTTACATAAATTTGGCCGTCGACGACGCGGACACCAAACGGTTCAAATAGACCAGCGGCATACCTTTTCCAGGTGACGTTGTGCAGTGTTTCGTCGATACCGCTGACGAGATAAACGTCACCACCGTGCGTGGTCACCACGCAGCGACCGTCTTCGAAAAAATCGAGTGCGCTGGTTCGCAGCCATGCATTCCAAGGGTTTTCCGCAGGAAGCGGGATAGTGTCCAATGCATATCCATTCAACGGTTCTCCCAGCGCACCGGTGGACTTCAATCGTTGTGGCCAACGTGTTGCGCCACCCTGGGTCATTGAGAGAGGGTCGGTGACAGTGCGTTGCGATGATTCGGCGATGTAGTCGGTGAACCCTTGTAGCTGTTGCTGGTTCATCGAGGAGCGATTCAGGGCGAAAATCCGTGGGCGATCACGAGCCGGGATGGTCAGGATCAATCGTTCATTTTCTAAGCTCCACTTCAGGCCAGTGGTGTCGCCTACCAGTCCAGCAACCGTAAACGTCGGTGGGATTTCGGTCGTCGATGAGGGTGCTTGCGCTGGGTCGTCGCCAGGTTTCCAAGTCCACATCGCTTGCTGCGGACTTGGCGGATTTGCACCTGCGAGCTGATTCAGTTGGTCCGCGGTCATCGCTTTGCCATAGACTGCTGCCCAGGCAATCTCGCCATCGAAGTCACCGCCGAAGTTGGTCGCGGTTGCGCCAACCTTCAGCACGTGACCGTTGACTGGATCACGACGAAACCCAGCTTTTGTTGCCTCAATTTTTCCGTCGACAAAAAGTTGCGTGCTGTCATTGGTGACAACAAGGGCGGCGGTATGCCATTGGCCATCGGTCACTGCTCGTTTGCCGTTGATTGCACCGACCCAACCGATGTCGAATACAACCTGTTTACCGCGAATGAAGAGTGTCTTGCCATCGGCCTCCCATTTTCCAGTCGCTGGGGTGGAGGCAATCAGGGTTCCACCTTGGCGAGTTTTAAACCGCACGGCGATGGTTCGTTTGGGAGTCCCGAGGTCAAGTTCTTCCGCCTGTGGGCCCGTGACGACATGAATGGCTTGATTCGAATTTGCGGCAGCCTGGTGGGGTTTGGCTGGCAAGTTAGGAACAAAGGCGACTGAGTTTTGCTTGGGGGTGCCCTGTTCGTGGACGCCGGAAGTGGTACCGATTGTATTTTCAACCAGGGTCATGCCAGGACGCGTTTGTTTGCCAACGCAGAGACGTAAAGGTTGCTCTCCCGCAGCAATTCGAAACGTCTGTTGAATAATTGGTAACTGACCGAGTTGTTCGCTGGTGATTGTCTCCAGCACGCCACGTCCGCCGATCTCGTAACTCAAGACGGCTTGGTCGCCGTGCAGATAGTGTCCGAGGTAATGTGCCAACTGACTTTGCACCGGACCACGTGGCGGTTTGTTTGTCGGAGGGATTTCGAACGATCCGCCAAGCTCCCAAGCAAAGGCATCCATCCCGGCAATTGGAGTGCCAAGGGGTCGGGGCATGCCTTCCCCGCGTTGTCGATAGTGCTGTGTTTGCGCCAGGTCCAGAAAACCTCCACTCCAGACTCCACCAAGGCGGAATCGGTGCATGTCATAATTGACCGTGACGTCGTTCGGCAGCCGAAACGTCATCGAGTGATTGATGTCACTTCCAAGTTGGGACCCAAGAACTGGGCCGAAGTCGCGATCATCGCCTGCCAAGAACTCACCCGTTTCGGTTCCTTTGGGCAAGCTGCTTAAATACTCGCGGTTGATCGTGACGTAGTCAGGGTTGTTTCCTTTCATAAAAGATTCGCGGATGAAATGAATCACTTGGTACCGTTCTCTAGGTGACAAGTGTTGCATCGCCCCCATCAATCCATTGCCGCGGGTCAGTGTCACCAGCATGCTAAGTGGGTCGGCACCGTATTTGAGTTTGTCTTTTCCAAAGGCGCGTGCGGTGCCAAGGGTTGGCTTGTTCCCATCGGCACCGTGACAGTTGATGCAGTGACTGTTGTAGATTCGCTTTCCACTTTGAAGGTCGTCTGCATTCAACTTGCGGAGGATTCCTGCGTGATCAAGATTTGTTGTGTCGTCTTTGACTAATAGCAGTTCCGGCGACGGTCTGAGTTGTTTTGCTCGCGGCGGTCCTCCCCGTGCCACTTCAGCAACGTAGCGAACGAGGTCGTAAAATTCCCTTGGCTCTCGTAGTGAGGCGACGAGTCCCTCGGGCATCACTGACACAGTGCTGTGGTTGGACACGTCAATATCCTTTTTGTCGATTACGACTTCCTGCTGCAGGTCGGCTGTGTCTCGTAGGACTACTTTTTGTCCGTCGTCTTTTACCAGTAGTCCTGTGAATACCTTGCCGTCGAGGGTCAGTATGCGGACCGATGCATAGCCTTCTTTGATTTTCTTTGAGGGGTAAAGGATTGATTCTATGATGTATTGATCCGTTGTTTTTTTATCGATTGCGGTGAGTGCTGGGCCGAGCGGTGATGTCTTGTCCGGATTATCGAGATGGCATTTGACGCAGGCGGCAGCCGACTTGTAGAAAACGAACGCTCCTCGGCGAGGATCACCTCGCCGGTTCACCGTCTCGACAAGCTCCGCCATTTTCATGCCCTTGAGTTCCGTTTCCAGGTTTGTCGTGGTTTGGCCATTCGCGATGTGTGGAGCGACAGCCAACAGCAGGTACAGCACGGTGACGACGGAGATTCGGTTCATGGACGCTATCTCTCAGGTGGGTTTGGGGATGGTCCGCTTAAGTAATCTCAGCGGTGGACCAAGCCCAGTAATTCAATGGTTGGTTTTTTCGGTCGGCAGCAGTGGCAAGCCAGGCGTTGCCATCTCGAGAGGGCAATCAGTTTAGAAAGCAGGTTGGTGAGTCAGGCAAGAAGCGTGGGTTCGTGCTTGTCAAAAGCAATCTTCCATCTGCAGGGACTTGTTTCGATGTTAGTATCCTACACGCAATTGACCACTTCATCGCGAAGGTGGTCGCAGGATTCAGCTCGTTTCTGTTGATCGATGTTGATCGCACGTTTCGCATGCGGTATTCACCCGCATTGTGAGTTGGCTGGTTGTCAAGTGGCCAGCACTCACGTAGCCAGCACTCAAGTAGCCAGCACTCAATTAGCCAGCACTCAAGTAGCGTGGCTTAAAGTCGCCTGGTTTGGGAGTTCCCTGAGTTGCATGCCGGTGGCAATGAGCGAGAGGCTCACGCCACTGGTAATGACGTCGGTAGCCTCTGCTTTGGCCGGTTGTATGCATTTGCGATTCGTGGGATCAGCTTGCGGCCGATTGAAAGCTGGCGATCGAGGTCCGTCCAGGTCGCGGTGTGTTGCGGGTGGATTTAATTCGGCGAGGTAGATACCCAAGGTAACAATTGTAAATCGCTGCAGAACGGTGATGCCGGTAGCCCTGCTTGGTTGTACAAGTTGGCGTTCTCCGGATCCCCGCTGCAGGCGTATCGAACGGCTCGCGGATGCTTGATTCGAGTGCTGCTGACTCGAACTGTCGATCCGTCGATGGTTGCCTGGGCTGACTGCCACTGGCCAGTTTCATCTGCCAATTCAAAATGGGCTAACGTGACGTCGGGTGTCGGCACTGGAGGGTCAATCCCCTGCTTGCGAGCAACCAACAATCCGTTCATTGCGTGATCGAATTCCACTTTGATGAAGTTTTTTTCGATAGTCGCTGCCTTAAACAAAGGACCGCTGACTGCAGTGTCTTTGTCATAAGTTTGTGCTAACGCCCAGCGAGCGAGACGTTTCCCAACATCCAGTTTGTTGGATGGATGGATATCGCTGTCGCGAAGGTCAATCGTTACGGCCATTCCGGTGTGCGGAATTTCGAGACTGCGGCGTTGTTCTTCACGCAAGCGAACCCAGCCGGTGGCGGTGTCGTTGAATGCTGGTAGTTGCACAAAATAGAACGGAAGTTTCGGTTGTTTCCAGGCCGCTCGCCAACCCTCGATTAACGCTTGCATCTTGATTCGATAGTTTCGGGGATCTTCTCCACGTCCGGCGTTGGATTCACCTTGGTACCAAATGAATCCGCGGATCGCGAATGGAGCGATCGGTGCGACTCTGGCGTTGAAAATGCGCGCCGGCATGCCGGCCGTATTGCGCACGATCACACCTCCTTCCAATTCACTCAGTTGCTCGAGTTTGTTCTGGTCAGCGAGAGTCAAGATCGGTCGCAAAGCATCGTGGCGTTGGAATTGATCGCGAGGAATAAATCCCTCCACAGGTTTTCCGCCCCAAGATGCCTCGATGATACCGATCGGAACGTCTAGTTCGGAATTCAATTGGCGAGCAAAGAAGTAGGCGACCGCCGATTGTTGGGCTCGATTCGTGGGGGTGTCGAGTTGCCAAGTGGATGCGTTTTGCCTGTGGCGGAGTGGCTGGGGTGAGTCGTTGGCATCGATCCGAATCATACGAATGTTCGCCGGCGCTGCGGCTGCCACTATTTCCGAAATCGCAGCGATCTTCCTCGCGCACGCAGCGAGTTTCATTTGCATGTTCGATTGCCCACTGGCATACCAGACTTCACCGACTAGCAGATCGTGTAGTTCGACTTGCTGCTCTGCGGACTGCACGATCATGGAACTCCCAGAAGTGTTCGCCGCTAGAGGTGTGAGCACGACCTGCCATGATCCATCTGCCGCCGCAATCGTTGTTTTGGATTGTCCCCTGAATTGAACCGTCACTTCCGCATCAGCCTTCGCGGTTCCCCAGATCGGTACAGGCCTGTCACGCTGGATCACGGCGTGATCCGTGAAGATGCCGCTGACTTTTAGCTCGTCTGCGCAAAGAGATCCGCAGAGTAGAATTGACAAAACGAGTGGCAGCCAAACGGGGTGTGTTGCTGTGGTGTTTCGATGGATCATGCGAATAGGGTCGTGGCGGTGAATGATAGGATTCAGGTTCTCAGTTTGTTTCCACAGTCGTTGGGCGGTAGAGCAGAGCTGTGCAACCGTCACAGGTTGGGATTGGGTTTCCGATTGGGTGAAAGCCGCTCTTGCCAGTGATTTCGTGGTGCTCCGCGATGGAATAGCAAGTGCCCTGCCCAAGTGTCAGGCGTAGCAGTGTCAGCGCATAACATGCCATCCACAATGCGCGCAGCCAGGCTGTGTCTGTATCCCAATTCGTCAACAGTAGCGGTTCGTGGATGCAGACAAGTCCATCGGGCGGAATCGCTCGGCGGATGTGATTCATGATCAAGGCGTATTCTTGCGGTTGCCAGTCATGTGCCGTGTTGGACAACACATAAATATCGGCGACCGGAACTTCACTGAAAAAATCGGCTTCCTGAAACACCAGTCGTTGCGGATCCATTTTTTCGGCTTGAATGATCTCGTGTGCAAACCGCATCCCATTGGGTCGATCGAGCAAGATCGCTTTTTCGAGCCTGGGCATCGCGGTAAGGCACGCTTGGGCGACATAGGGTGACCCTGCACCGATGTCGGCTAGGGTCTTCGCTTTCGATCCTTGGGTGGAGATCGCGGTCGCCAGTGGAGTCGCGAAATTCCTCGCGCGCGAAGACAAGCCAACCGCGATTTCGCGGGCGACATCTGGTTCATCCATTACGGTTGCTCCGGCGTTCTCCCCGCTGTAGAGCGGAACAGCATCTTCGCCGTTCTTGCCTTGCAGCACTCGGATTAAGTCATCCACCTGAGGATCTGCTCCCATCGCAAGGTAGGGTTTGCGGCTGGTCGTGATGCCGTCCGCCAAACAGATAGCTGCCCGCTCGGCGATGCGATATTGACCCTTGCTCGATTGCAGGATTTCCATCACCTCAAGCAGGGCCAGAAATGTTCGTGTCGCCTGAGCTGTGAAGCCGAACATTTCGCCGATCGCGTCCCGTGACAGCTGTTGATCACCAATTCGGTCAACCAAATTCATTTTCAGCGCGGCCCGCAGCGCGAGTGATGCTTCTTCAAATCGCAGTAAGGCATAGAATCGCCCTGCGTCAGTCGGTTCGTTCATCTAGAGTTCTTTCAAATCGGGATGTCGCGGGACGCTCGCCGTCGTTTGGGCATCATCGTCGTCAGATGCTGGGTGCTGTCCCTTCATGGAAAGGGACTTCGGTTTCGGGTCGAAAATTGAAAGTTCAAAACGCTCGCCGCGTGGTTCGCTCTGCCTGGTGCTGGCACGTTGCCGCTGATCAATTGAGGGTCAGTGCCTGATTGGCGAATTCGCTGGACGTTTCAATTGACGTGGCATCCAAATCACGGTGATGTTTTCGCGAACGGCCACCCGGGAAGTTCACCGTAGGCCTGCAAAGCGAGGATGGCGAATGCACTCCCGAAGTTTGTGAAGTAGTGACGGCTGTCTTTGGATGGGGAACGTGTGAACCATTTGCCGCTCTCTCGTTGATTGACTTTTAACCAGGAAATTCCTCTTTGTATTCGGTTGTCGGTTGCGGGGACGCCTTGCTCGCGCGCGAGAACGATTGCCAACCCTGTTGCGTAAGCGTCCGAGTGATTGATGTCATGTGGCTTGCTGTCTTTGCGGACAAATTCTTTCCAGTCACTGAGGAGGTCTGGGGTGGACCATCCTCCATCCGGTAGTTGCTTGTTCAGGACTTGCTCCAGTACGTGGGTTTGCGTTTGGGAGCTCATTAGATTATCAGTCCGAACTGCAGCCCAGGTGATCATGATGCGGTGGTGGAGCGAGCGTGGTGGATTGTTTTTCAGGTAATCGCGGATCTTTTGGATCCCTGCCTGCGCTGCATCAGTGTTGGCATAATTTTCTGGTGCGACACCTACCGCAAGGGCTGCCAGCGTTACGCCATAGTGGTCATCGATCTCCATTGGTGCCCAGCCGCACTTTGCCCAGTCCCAGCCACCATCATCACGTTGTGTTGACCACATGGTGTTGAGGGTGTTGCGCGTCACCAGCGATAGCTTACCCGTGGTTTGGGCATCATTGAACGCGAGTGCGGCGCTGATGATTACCGGTTGGTATGCCCCGGTTGCAGGCACTGCTTTTCCTGCTTTCCAGCGATCCAGGTAATAGCTCTCAAAGAAATTTCGTACCTCACCAGAATCTTTCAATGCGGAGTCAAGCGCAGGCCGCACCATTAAATACGCCATGTTGGTATGGCAGGTTGCGCACTTGCGTTTCTTCTGCCAGTTCAGGGAAGCGGTGTCGAGGTAATATGCCGCTTGTTTCGCCGAGAAGGATTCCCGAGCGGGTTCATCCGCCGATATAGGGTCCTCGTCGGGAACATTTGCAAGGGTAACATGCTCTGGATCCGCAGCAGCTGCAAACGCCATTGTTAGTAGCATCGCCGTGCATCCATAGATCGCTTTGGATATGCGTCGTTGCATGGAAATTTCGTTTCGTGTGGAGAGGGTTTCTGTTTGTGCGCTCACAGCCGTCAGTCGCTGTTCTGCAAGCGTCAGTATGTTTTTCTAAACGGCAGCTTAATGGAGCGGTGGTGTCTCACTGGGGCGTTTGTATCGCCATTTGAGGGTTCGGCATTAGGTGATTGTCCGTGTGCTCTACCGATTGGTTCCACTGTTTGGGGACGTCTGTTTTGGCTTCACGCGTGACCTGCCATGGTTCGCGTTGCTTCTGCCATCAAAGTATTTTTCGCGAATCCACATTGGCTGCCAAACATCAAGGACTCGTTTCTCATTATCGTACCGCGGTTCTTTGGGGTCCGGGTCGGCTACGGTCAGCGGGTACGGATCATCGAGCCGGTCACGCCAAGATCTCATGAGGTTCTGCATTTGTTCAAGATGGGTTCGGTGTGAAGGGGCTTCTGCGAGGTTGGTCAATTCATGTGGATCAGTTGCCAGGTTAAACAGCAGTCGATGGTTGATCTTAGGATAGATGTGGAGTTTCCATTGCGCATTGCGAACGGAACGTTGATTGTCCTGGAACGGTAGAAACAATGAATCTCGAGTGTTTTCAGTTTTTCCGTTGATGACCGGTGCTAGGCTCCGTGAATCGATTCCCTGTGGTGCTTCGATTTCGGCGAATTCGCAAATGGTTGCATACAGATCGTGAACGTAAGTTAGTGCGTTGCTCGAGCCTCCATGGTGGATCCCGGGTCCACTCAAAATCAATGGGCACCGCATGCTTTGCTCGTAGATATTCTGTTTTCCCAGCAGGCCGTGACTGCCCATCGCCAGTCCGTGATCGGCGGTATAGATCACAATCGTGTTGTCAGCGTGGTCGCTTTGATCGAGTGCCTTCAAGACTCTTCCGACCTGTTCATCTAAATGTGTGACCAAGCCGTAGTATTCGCAAAGCTGATCACTGACGACTGCTTTCGTTCGCGGCCAAGGTGCCAGGCTCTCGTCTCTTCCGGAGGTGGCCTGAGGCGCGTTTTGGAAGGGGTGCTGAGCTAGGAAGTTTTTTGGTAGCGGGGGGCGATTCTGGTAGTACCTTTGGCGGTAAGCCTCGGGTGGATTTCGAGGGTCATGTGGTGCCATGAACGCAACGTACAGGAAAAAAGGCTGATCGCTCTCGGCTCTTTGGATAAAGCGAACAGCTTCGTCAGCGAAAACAGTGCTGGAGAAGCCGCCCGCGTTTCGTTTGGATTGCAGTTTTCCGTCGACTAAGTCTTGGACCTGAAAGTCAGCGTGATTTGCCATTCCCCCCATGTAAATCGAACGGCCATTTGCAAACGATTTGTCGAGGGTCCCACGGCCGTTGTGCCATTTGCCGATCAGGAACGGTCGATAGCCACCACGATCACGTAACAAGGCCGGCAAAATGGTGGAATTACCCCAGTTAGATGCTGGTTTGTTGTCCGGCAAGTGCATCCAGTGTTTTCCCGTCATCAGCATCGCGCGGCTGGCGACGCAGACTGCACCACTGAATGAACCAGCACAATAGTTTTGACGAAAGCTGAAGCCGTTCGTAGCGAGTCGATCGAGGTTGGGTGTTTGGATGTGCGGATTGCCATGCGCGGCAATCGTGTCAGCACGCTGATCATCGGCAAATAAGAAAACGATGTTCGGTCGATCAGGGCTGTCGGCGGCTTTGGCTGTGGCGATGGTCGGGATGAAAATCAATGAAACCAAATAGAGCGGCTTGAACATGCTGTGATCCTTGGTTCACATGGAACGACTGGCGTGGGCGGGTGGAATTGGGCCACACCTGAAAAGCAAGCGTTTGGATGAAGCGAGCGCTTGCTTGGAGTCTCGTGACGATTCGCCTGGAAGAGGTCGGCCTTGGGGTCGATCGAGGTCGCCCCTGGGATGCAGGGAGCAGCGTGTCATGCTGTGTCGCAGCGGGATCGATTTGCCGGCCGGTTTTTGGGTTTGGGGCGTGGCAGGCCTGGACCGTCTTCCGCCCCAGGCCTAACTGACAAAAACTTTCAATCCATTCGGTCGGTTGACCGGAGGGTGACTTGTCCAAATTACGGTCGATAAAACTGACCGTAAATACATGGTCTTTTTCGCAAAGTTCAAAGCCGCGCGCTGCTATAGCGGTTTGACTTTGATGTTTTTGAGGAGCACAACACTTCCTGGGTCATGGGCTTGAATGCCGATCGTGCCCACCGAAAGTTTTCTGCTGCCTTTTACATCGGCAGCCTCTTCGTAGGTGACAATCGTTTTGTCGTTGACTTTCGTCTCGACGGTGTTGCCTCGGACGATTACCTCATACTTGAACCACTCGTTGTCTTTTGCGGGTGCTTCCAAATGCTTTTTGACGATGTAGACACTTCCCGTTTTGACAGGGTCACCCTGCGTCATGTTGATTTGTGCTTCGTGTCCGATTGGCCAGCCTTTATCCTGATATTTCGTGTGGAAAAAAATGCCACCGTTCGCACCCGGTTTGGTCATCACGTCCGCAATGAGATGGAAATCTTTCATCTGATTCCCCTTGCCCACGTAGTAGATCATGGTTGGTTCGCCATTGCACTTAATCACGCCGTACTCCACGGAAATGCTTTCAGGATTCCACTTGTCATGTTTCCAGCCACTCAAATCGTTTCCGTTGAACAATTGGACCCAGCCGTCTTTCGTTTCAGCATCAGTGAGTACGTTGTCAGCAGCGAAGGTGGTCGAGCAGCAGCAGGCGACGATCAGGGCCATTAGCGAACGCGTTTTCATCTGGTTTGTTCCTGGCAAAATTGAAGGGGGAAGTTTTCGAGTGACGTTGATTTGTTTGTCGCTCGGCGAGCGATTGATGTTGCCAATCGGTTTCGGTGGTAATTGATTTGAATAGTCAACATTCTTGTTGGCTAAACATCCAGCCTCTGATTGTACGCTCCCAGGATTCGGGCCGCTTCGGTGGGCCTGATTTTGTTACTGGCAAAGTGCCGGGATGGTTGATGGGGGGATGGTTGATGGGGGGCACTGTTCTCGGGTTTTGCGCACCGGGAGGATTTGGGCCGTGAATCGAGGGTTGATTTTGATTTCATCACCCCTAATGCGATCAATGAAAAATGAAAAGCAGCAGAAAAGCCAGAGGGCAAAGAAATCGGCATGAACGAATAGTGGGGACGACCAATCCATCTTGCTGTCCTTGCAGTCGTGAAGAGTTCAATAGCTGCGATGAAGTGAAGGTGCCGTTGATCGAGTAGGATATTCGCTCGCGATGCCTACCACTTCAATGAATACGGATAGAAGGAATCCTAATGACTTCACTGCTCTGCCGCATGATGGTGTTGGTGTGTTGCATCGGCATGCAGGATTTGTTTGCCAACGAGCGGCCCAATATCGTTTTCATTCTGGCGGATGACCTCGGCTATGGTGATATCGAGGCGTTCGGTGGTGACAAGTGCAACGTGGATACGCCGCATTTTGATCAGTTATGTGCAGATGGGATGAAGTTCACCGATGCTCATGTGACCGACTCGGTTTGTGTGCCTAGTCGGACTTCGATCATGACCGGGCGGTATGCGTTTCGATTTGGAAAAGCGGAACGAGGTGGTCCTTGGGGATTTACCGGATTGCGTTTCCCGCAATCACAACACACGCTTGGCGATATGTTTCGATCGGGTGGCTATACCACAGGGTATGTTGGCAAGTGGCACCTCGGTACAAGGATGACGACGCATGACGGCGAGGTTCAAGGGCCCGAGAATACTGACTTCACCCGACCGATTCAGGTTGGTCCGAGCGATTACGGATTCGATCGATGTTTCTTTCTGCCCGGGTCACTCGACATGTTTCCCTATGCTTTTGTTCGAGGTAAGCAATGGCAGGGAAATGTAACCGCGCAGAAAGGTTGGAGTGCTTTCAATCGCATTGGTCCTGCGGCTGATGATTTTGTCGATCATGAAGTGTTGCCGACGTTCTGCCGAGAGGCGGGTGGTTTTATTGAGCGACAGGCGGGCCGATCCAAGCCATTCTTTTTGTTTGTCGCATTGACAGCGCCACACACGCCGACATCACCTGAGGCGGAGTTCAAGGGGCAGAGTCGGATTGGAATCTACGGCGATTTTGTGATGAATGCCGATGCCTGCATTGGACGCATTCGTCAACGGCTTCGCGATTCAGGCGTCGACCAGAATACCGTTCTGATGGTTGGTTCTGATCATGGCCCTGGGCATTACTCAGGACGCAATCTTGTGGCGACGGCAAATCAAATGCAGGAAATGGAAAAAGATGGTCACTATTCAAATGGTCCATGGCGAGGATACAAATTCTCGGCCTTTGAGGGTGGTCTCCGGATTCCATTCGCGACTGTGTGGCCAGGTGTTGTTCAGCCTGGCAGCGTAAGTAGTGCACTGATTGGATTGAATGATTTGATGGCGACGTGGGGAGAGATCGCGGGTATTGATCTGGGCCCGGAACAAGCGCCCGATTCGGTCAGTTTTCTTCCGGTGTTGCATGATCCAACTCGATCTCATCGTGACTCGCTCGTGACCAGGG